>NZ_JBEOXI010000020.1:0-54771 GCF_040296465.1 Streptomyces sp. NPDC002130 | reverse complement strand
CGTGAAGCTGACCACGCTCCGCCCCGAGCAGGCCGAGTACATCGGCGTGAAGGTCGAGGGCCCCTTCAAGCCCGACCACTACCGCTACTGAGCCGCATCTCCGTCCCGCGCTGTCCAAAGGCTAGGGGGCCCGTCCGGGCCCCCGGGCCTTCTGCACGGTCAGACGGCCTCAGTCGAATACTCGGTGAAGCGATGAATGCTCTGCGGATTCAGCCGGTAGCCGGGGCGTCCCTGAATCACGGCGTCCTGTGCCATGTCGTAGTCCGCCACTTCGCTGAAGCGCTCCTGACAGGCACTGCGGAATCGACGTACCGTCTGGGCCAGTGCCGCGGAGGTTCGGTTCGTTCGGTCCGACAGCTCGGCAGCGGAAAGGAAGGGGACAGCGGTTCCCTGCGCGATGCTCTCCGAGAAGTCCCGGCCCAGTACGCGGAGGGTGTCGATGAGCGGTTGCGGCGCGTTCTCGTGCACGGTGACCCCTTCCACCGACAGCAGCCGGTCGTAGAGCGTCACCTCCAGCCGGTCGGGCTGCGGCAGCTGCTCTTCGCCCAGGTCGAGGGAGAGAAATTCCGGCACGAGATGTCCGGCCCGGAGTCCGATGTAGCGGCTGAGCAGTTGGCGGCGCTCCATACTGTGCGGTGCCTGCAGGTAGTCGGCCACGGCGCCCAGGACGTCCGGCAGGGTCGGCCGCAGATCCTGCAGATAGCGCGTGATCCAGTCCACCGACTCGCCCCTGCCGTGCAGCCGGGAGTGCAGTACGGCGGTGTCCAGCAGGACGAGGGAGGCGCAGGTGTGCAACTCGGCGTACTTCAGACGGTCATGCAGCGTCGCAGCCGTGTCGATGAGCACGTGGGGCCGCACCCGGACACGGTAGGTGCGCAGCATCCGGTGCCACTGTTCGTACGCCGTGAGGTGGACGTTCCACTTCTCCGGGGCCTCGAGGTAGCCGTCGGCGAGGTGACGGAAAATCCTCGGGTAGGGCGACTGCTGATAGGTCCCCCAGCCGAAGGAGAAGGTGTCGAGTGCCGCGTCGAAGTCGCGCTGCACGCCGTACCGGCAGGCGGAGATGAGGAACTCGCTGGTGCGGACATAGCGCATGAGGAGTTCGCGGTCGCGTTCGGTCAACACGGTCGGGCGCAGGACCGATGACTCCACGAACGTGCTGTAGTCGCCGCTCTGCACGTCGCCCAGGTGGAAGGCGAACGACCGCCCCGTCTCCGGTGCGACGACCGGGTGGGCTTCGAGCACCTTCTCCACGTAGTTCCGCTGCGCCTCGAGCTCGGCGTGGGCTTCTTCCTTCTGCCCGGCGAGCAGATGGGCGATGACGAGGTCCGTGTGCAGCCAGGACGCGTCCGCGTAGTAGCCGTACTTTCGGTAGCGCTCGAGCGAGTCCCTGAAGAGGGGCAGCGCTCGCTCCGCGTCGTTCTCGGCGGCGGCCTCCAGACCATCGCGCCACAACACGAAGGAAACGCGGGAGAACGACTCGGTTTTCCCTTCGAGCCCGGCCTCTTCGGCGAGCCGGGCGAACGCGGACGGGAACATGGAGTCGGTGTACTTCGCCCACCCCTGGCTGAGGTGGTCGGCCACCTCCATCAGCAGCTCGAACGATCGCTCGCGTACGGCGCGGTCGAGGAGCTCGATCAGCTCCCGGGTCCGCGGCAGGATCCTTCCGGTGTAGAAGAAGGAGGTGTTGACGTATTTGTCGGCCGTTGCCAGCAACACGGGCGCCGCCGATGTGCCGTTGTCCATGCGGGCGCACAACTCACCGAGCAGCAGCAGGACCGCGACGTCGTGCTCGTTCGCCTGCCGCAGCTCGCCCGCGGGCACGTCCAGCACGTCCGTCACCACGACCTGGCGGCCGCCCGCGAGGTGCTCCTCGAGTGCCTGATAGCGCTCGACTACGCTGCTCATCTCCGCTGTCCCATCCGTTGCGTCACCCATACGCGGTGGCCTCCGACTACCGGGTTCCCGTGCCCTTCGCCAGAGCGGTGACGGTTGTCCGGTACATCCTGGAGGGGGCCACGCCGGCTGGCTCCAGCACATCCGCCGCCGCTGACGCTGCCTCCGAACCGGTCTCGGAGCGCTCCGCTGCCGCGCAGGTGTTCAACGGGTGTCGTCCGCCGTGACACGTTGCCGCCTTCAGAATGTCATCCTAGGCGAGTCTAATGACAAAGATCGCATCGAGTGGTCTCGAGATGTGTTCCCTGGCGGCACCAAGGGGGAGCTTCGGTCCTGACGCCCCGGCGAACGGCGGGTGAGTCACCGGCGGCCGGGCTGTGGCCTGCCGACCAGGACCGTCGCGTCGAGACCCTACCCCAGAGTCGGATCTTCCACCAGGAAAGGTGCAGCGTACAGCCCCGTAAGCCGCACAACGCCACTGCCGGGGCGGTCAATCCGGCAGCGGCTGTTCGGCCCAGATCGTCTTGCCCTGCGCGGTGTGACGACTTCCCCAGCGCTCGGCGACCTGGGCGACGAGCAGCAGTCCGCGGCCGCCCTCGTCGAAGACCCGGGCGCGGCGCAGGAGCGGGGCGGTGCTGCTGCCGTCGGAGACCTCGCAGACGAGGACATCGGCGCGGATCAGGCGCAACTCGATGGGGGCACGGCCGTAACGGATGGCGTTGGTGACCAGTTCGCTGACGATCAGCTCCGTGGGGAACTCGAGCTCGGCCAGCCCCCAGGCGGCCAGTTGCTCGCTCGCCATCCGGCGGGCCCCGGCGACGGCCGCGGGATCCACGGGCAGCCGCCAGACGTGTACCCGGTCGGTGCCGAGGCCACGGATCCGGGCCAGGAGCAGAACGATGTCGTCGGCGGCGGGCTCGGCCCGCACCTTGCGCAGCACTTCCTCGCAGGTTTCCTCCAGGCCGGCGGCCGGGCGCCGCAGCGCCTCGCTCAGCAGCTCCAGTCCGACGTCGATGTCACGGCCGGGGGTCTCGACCAGGCCGTCGGTGTAGAAGGCGAGCAGGCTGCCCTCCCCCACGTCGATCCGGGCGGCCTCGAAGGGCATGCCGCCCAGGCCGAGAGGTGGCCCGGCGGGCAGGTCCAGGACCTGTGCGGTCCCGTCGGGGTTCACCAGGACGGGCGGCGGGTGCCCGGCCCGGGCCATGTCGCACCGGCCGGCGACGGGGTCGTAGACGGCATAGAGGCAGGAGGCCCCGACCTCTGCCGAGGTCCCCTCCCCCTGCCCGCGTGTGTCCGGGCCTTCCTCCCGGTCGAGGCGGATGACCAGGTCGTCCAGGCGGGTGAGCAGCTCCTCGGGCGCGAAGTCGGCGTCGGCGAGCGTGCGGACCGCGGTGCGCAGGCGGCCCATCGCGGCCGAGGCGTGCACCCCTTGGCCCACGACATCCCCCACCACCAGTGCGACTCTGCCCCCGGACAGTGCGATGACGTCGAACCAGTCGCCGCCGATCTCGTCCCCCGAACCGGCGGGAAAGTACCGGTGGGCGAGGTCCAGCGCCTGCGCTCGGGGCGGCCCGGGCGGCAGAAGGCTGCGCTGGAGGGTGATCGCGGTGTGGCGCTCGCGGGTGTAGCGGCGGGCGTTGTCGATGCTCACCGCCGCCCGTGCGGCGATCTCCTCGGCCAGGAGCAGGTCGTCCTCACCGAAGGCGTCCGCGGTGCGGTGCCGCAGCAGGTGCATCACACCGAGGGTCACGCCCCGGGCGCGCAGCGGCACCATCATCACCGCGTGGATTCCGAACCTCCGCACGCTCTCGACGCGGGCCGGGTGGGCCGCCGACCAGTCGCCCAGCAGCGGATCGCCCATCCGGTACACGGCGCCCCGGCCCGTGATCAGTGCCCGGGCAGGGGGCGAGCCGGGCGGGCAGACGTCGATGCCGCCGTCCGGGACCACGGATTCCGGGCACCCCGGCAGCACCGACCGTTGCGCGGTGCGGCGGAAGACGACCTGCGTGTCGGGTGGTACGGGTTGCGGCTCATGGCCTTGGGCGACCGCCTCCAGCAGGTCGACGGTGACGAAGTCGGCGAACCCGTCCACCGCCACCTCGGCCAGTTCCTCGGCCGTCCGGGTCACGTCCAGGGTGCTGCCGATCCGCGTGCTGGCGTCGTTGAGCACCGCCAGGCGGCGCCGGGCCCAGTACTGCTCGGTGATGTCGATCACCAGCGCGGACATGCCCAGCGTCTCCCCCGCCCCGTTCTTCAGCGGGGAGAGGAAGACCGACCACGCGTGATCGCGGATCTCGCCGGAGGCCCGGAAGGGCTGTTCCTCGCGGACGATCATCTCGCCGGTGCGCACCACCTGCCGCTGCAGGCGGTCGATCTCGTCCAGGGGCGGGGTGGGGTAGATCTCCCACAGGGTCTTGCCCCTCATCTCCCCCGGGTTGAGCCCCATGGCGCGGCTCATCACCTGGTTGCAGGTCACGAAGCGTGCCTCACGGTCGTAGACGGCCACCGGCAGCGGAAGTTGCGCGAGCGTGAGATCCCACAGCTCCGTGGGCTCCTCTTCGGTCGGCCCTGCGGGGTAGGTCACGGCCGCCGGGGTGACGACCCAGGCGGTCCTGCCGCGCGCGTCCGCCAGCGGGGTGCCCCTCAGCTGCGCCTTGACGCGGCCTCCGTCCCGCTTACGCAGGCCGATGTCACTCGTCCACGGTTCACCGGCGGCCAGGTGGCGCCGCATCGCCACGGGCAATTTCGCGGACAGCAGGTGGGCAGCCGGCCGGCCCACCACCTCCTCGGGCTCGTACCCGAGCAGCCGCCCGGCTCCCGCGCTCCACACCAGCACGGCCCCGCGGGCGTCGATGACGACGGCGACGTCCTCGGGCGCCGGCGCGCCCCCTCCGCCCGTGTTCGTGTCGGGTTGGTTGTCCATGGGCTGTCCCGACTTCGTTCCTGCCGCGCCCGGCACGGCCTGTGCCACCCGTCACGGGCGGTGCCTTCAGCATCCCGCCGCGGCCCGCCTCGCTCAACCGGCGGCGTCGGCTCCCGTCCGTGCCCCGGGCAGGGACGGATGCGGGGCCGTCCGGGGGACCGGCCGGGCCCCATCCGCGGCGGGGGCGCCTCGTGGGTCGGCCTCGGCGTCGGCGCGCAGCACAAGGGCGCCTGACCAGGTCGGATTCCTGTCAGGCGCCCTTGTCGCCGGCCGGCCTAGCGCCGGTGGTTTCCGACGGTGATGACTCCCTTCGTCCCGGCGCCGGTCTTGTTGTCGTAGAGGACGTCGCCGGTGGACTTCTTCCAGATCTTGATGCGGAAGGTGTCCGGGGCGTCGGTGGCGGTGACTCTGAAGGCGTAGCCGCTCTTGCCGCCGACCGTGCCGGTGCCCTGGTAGAAGGCCCGGGAGCCGTTCACCACGAGCCAGTCGGAGCCGGTGGAGCGGAAGGTGAGCTTGGCCGGACCGAAGATGAACGTGGCCTTGCCGGTGGGGACGGTGGCTCCCTTCCGGTACTGGGCGGCCAAGGTGAACGCCGCCTTCCCGGTCAGCCCCGGCCTGGCCGGGTAGGCACCGGCCGGCGAGGTGATCGTGCCGACGCCGGTGGCGGGCCCGGCGGCACGGTCGTAGACGATCAGTTCCGCGAGCGTGGTCGTGTCCGTGCCCTTGTCGTCGTCGCTGACCGTGACGACCGGGCGGTGGATGCCCGCCTCGTCGTAGACGTGTGCGGCGCGGCAGCCGGAGTCGGTGACCGTGCCGGCCGTCGGCCGGCTGCCGTCCTTCCAGTCGACCGTGCAGGTGTGGCGGTCGCTCGTGCCCGGGTCGTCGAAGGACGCGGTGACGACGGCGGCCTTGCCCACCGAGACGGGCGAGCCGGGGCCCTTGGCGGCGGTGATCGACGGGGCGGCGTTGGAGACCTCGACGGTCACGGTGTCGCTGCCGCGCCCGCCGGTCAGGGTGACCTGGAAGGCGCCGTCGTCGGTGCAGGTGAGGGTCGTGCGAGCCGCGGCGGGGTCCTTGACCGCGCACGGGGCGCCGTCCTGGACGGTCCACTTCGGCGTGCCCGCCCCGGAGACGGTGCCGGCGAGCGTGATCGCCTCGCCCTCGGTGCCGGTGGCGTCCGGCCCGGCGTGGACGACGGTGACCGGGTCGATGCCGCCGAGGGTCGGGACGACCTTCTCGATCAGGCCGTCGGAGCCGAACTCCAGCTTGTCGACGGTGGTTTCGCGGTGGGTGCCGTCACCGCCGGGGATGGCGAAGCGGTGGTAGGCGATGTACCAGTCGTCGGTGTTCGGAACGTGGACGACGGAGTGGTGGCCCGGACCCTTGATGCCCAGGGACAGGTCCTTCTCCAGGATGACGCCCTGCTTGGTCCACGGGCCGGTGGGCGAGGGGCCGGTCGCGTAGGCGACGCGGTAGTTCTCGTCCCGGGTGTCGTTCTCCGACCACATGAAGTAGTAGGTGCCCTTGCGCTTGATGACGAAGGTGCCCTCGTTGTAGCCGCTCGGGGTGATGTCCTTGACTTGCGCGGTGTCGATGGAGGTCATGTCGTCGCCCAGCGGGACGACGTAGGCGCGGCCGTTGCCCCAGTAGAGGTACTGCTTGCCGTCGTCGTCGGTGAAGACCGCCGGGTCGATCATCTGGCCGCGGAAATCACCGGCCTTGAGCAGCGGCTTGCCCAGGGCGTCCTTGAACGGTCCGGTGGGCGAGTCGGACACGGCGACGCCGATGTTCGCGTCGGCGCAGAAGTAGAAGTAGTACTTCCCGTCCTTCTCCGTCATCGCCGGCGCCCACGCCCGGCTGTCCGCCCAGCTGACGTCGGGACCCAGGTCGAGGATGACGCCGTGGTCCTTCCAGTGGACCAGGTCCGTGGAGGAGTAGGCCTTGAACTGCGTGCCGCTCCAGCCCTCGAAGCCGTCGGTCGTCGGGTAGATGTAGAAGGTGTCGCCGAAGCGGACGATGTTCGGGTCGGCGTTCAGACCCGGCAGGACCGGGGTCTTCATGATCAGCGCCGAGACCTTCCAGGTGCGCTTCTTGCCGTCCGACCCGGTGACCTCGTACGTCACCGGCCTGGTGAAGTCACGCACGCTGCCGGAGGCGGGGCTGATCGTCGCGCCCTCGGCGAGGGTGAACTCCGGTGCGAGTGCGGTGAGCTCGGTGCCCGCCTTCATCGGCAGGGTGATCGTGCCCGCCGCGTTGTCGATGAGTGCGTCGACCTTGAGCGCCGGGTGCGTCGCCTTGGCGATGCCCGTGGTGTTGCCGCTGAGTCGCATGACTTCGGTGCCCGTGAGGGCCCGGTCGTAGATGCGGAAGTCGTCGACCTCGCCGCCGAAGTACGGGTCGGCCGCGTACAGGGACCGGCCGATGTAGCCGCTGTGGTCCTTGGCCGCGTCGTACAGCTCGGACGGCTTGATGGTGGTCGTCGTGCGGGCCGCCTCGACACCGTCGGCGTAGAGGATCATCGTGCCGGTGGCGCCGTCCAGCGTGACCGTGACGTGCCGCCACTGGCCGGGCGTGAGCTGCGAGCCGGCAGTCAGCTTCGACTCCGCCGACCAACTCGCCTTCGTGATGGCCGAGTAGAGGCTGGAGCCGCCGTTGGACGGGGTGGCGAACAGGTACTTGTCGCTGTCGGGCCCGAGCCCGAACAGCCACTGGAAGCTGCTGCCGCCCTTCCACTTGGCGTACGTCGACACGGTCACGCTCCCGGCGTTCTTCAGCACGCCGTTCGGGATCCTCACGTACGGCGAGCTCGACGAGTCACCGGACATCTTGAACGAGCCGCCGTCGACACCGGTGCCGAAGTCGGGCGTGCGGACGTACGTGCCGTGGTAGCCGTGGCCGCTGGAGTCACGGGCGATGTTGCCGCCCGTCTCGTCGAAGTCGTAGTGCAGCAGGAGGTCGGCCGGGACGTCCGGTCCCTCCTCGGACACGGTGACCTCGGCCCGGACCGGGATCGCGGCGCCACCGGGCAGGCTGCCGGTGACGGTGAAGGTGCCGGCCTGGGCGTACTTCGACGCAGGGACGTCCTCCCAGTCGACGGAGACGGGCCGCTTGACGCCGTCGGCGTACTCGGCGATCACCGTGGCCGGCAGGACCGGGGCGTCGCCGACCCGGGTCTTCACCGACACGTCCTCGACGCTCTTCACGATCTGGTCGGGCTGGTAGGCGCGCAGCAGCCGGTCGTACTCGGCCTGGGTGACCGGCAGCACGGTGCCGTGCCGGGGCTTGGCGGGCAGGTCGTAGCCGGTGGAGGGGGTCCAGGTGCCGGAGTCGAGGTCGGTCGTCTCGAAGGGGATGTAGCCGCGGCCGCCGAACTCGTCGAGGAAGGCGTACCACTTCTCCTCGGTGTTGGACTTGAACACCAGCGGCCCCTCGGCGGCGTTCATCGCGCCCTTGCCGATGCCCTCGGCCACCGGGGTCCAGGACGGGTTCAGGATGGAGTCGCTCTTCTCCTCGAAGATGAACTTGCTGTTGGGGGTCGAGGAGGTGTTGTTCCGCTCGTCCTTGGACAGGCGGTAGTACGTGCCGTCGTGCCGGATCATCGTGGAGTCGATGACCGAGTAGCCGCGGTCGATCCAGACCTTGGGCTCGCTGAAGGTGTAGAAGTCGCGGGTGGTGGCGTACATCATGCGGTTGTACGTGTCGCCGGAGTGGTCGGCGTTGTCGTACAGCTTCGACGCCCAGAAGACGACGTACTCGCCGCGCTCGGCGTCGTAGAACGCCTCCGGCGCCCAGGTGTTGCCGGCGCTGTCGGGCGAGACCCTGACCAGGCGCTGGTTCGTCCAGTGCACCAGGTCGGTGGACTCCCAGACCATGATGGACTTGCTGCCGGTGCGCTGGGAGGCGTCCCAGTCGCCGTTGCCGTAGATCCTCAGGTCGGTGGCGATCTGGTAGAACTTGTCGCCCTCCGGGGAGCGGATGATGAACGGGTCGCGCAGGCCCTTCTCGCCGAGCGTGGAGGTGAGGACCGGCTTGCCGTCGTTCAGTTCGCGCCAGTGCAGCGGGTCGTTGCCCTTGCTGAGGGCGGCGTAGAGCTGCTCGCCGTCGGAGGTGCCCTCGCCGGTGAAGTAGCTGAACATGTAGCCCTTGAGGGCCGCCTCGGCGGGAAGTTCGGGCACCTTGGCCGTCATGACGCGGGTCGCCTTCGCCTCGCCCTTGGTGACGGTGGCAGTCAGGTCGACGGTGGTGGCGCCGTCGCCGTGCGCGGGGCGGTGGACCTCGCCGTCGGCGGAGACGACGTCCGGCTTCTCGGAGGACCAGGTGACGGCCGTGCCGTACTTGCCGGTGCCCGGCAGGGTGAGGTTGCCGCGGGCGTCGTCGAGGTTGTGGACCGTGAGCGCCTCGGCGGCCTCCCGGGTGGTGGCGGCGTCGTCGAGCGCGGGCCGGACCGTGACGTCGAAGGTCTTGGTGCCGGTCACGGTGCCCTTCTTCAGGGTCGCCGTGAGCGTGGCTCGGCCGTCGGGCGAGCCGGCCTCGGGGCGGGTCACCTTGCCGGTGTCGGACACCACGGACGGGTTGTCGCTGGCCCAGGTGATGGAGGAGCCGCCGGCCGGGCCGGTCCTCGGCAGGTCCAGGTCGGAGGTGACGCCGCTGGTGTCACCGAGGCTGAGGGCCTCCTTGTCGTCGGCGACGCCCTGTGTGGCGACGGGGAGGGAGAGCTGCTCGACCTCCGAGCCGTCCAGGGCCCGGTCGTACACGCGGAAGTCGCGGATCCGGCCCTTGAAGAGCTTGTCGCCGTCGTAGACGGACTTGCCGATGTAGTTGGCCTTGGTGGTGCCGGAGCCGATGGCGCCGGGCGTGGTGGTGACCGAGGTGTTGCGGCCGACCTCGACGCCGTCCTCGTAGAGCACGCCCGTGGAGCCGGTCTGGGCGTAGGTGATGTGCTTCCACACGCCGCGGGTCAGGTTGTGGGAGTCGGACGCCTTGGTGGTCTGCTCGGTCGACCAGTTGCCCGTCGCGACGGAGGTGCGGAAGGAGTTGCCCGTGGTGAACAGGTAGCCGTTGCCACTGCCCGCGCTGGTGTTGCCGAAGCCGTAGAGGAAGTAGGGCGTGCTCTGGGCGGAGTCGATCAGCACGTCCATGGAGACGGTGATCGAGTCCATGCCCTTCATGACGTCGTCCGGCACCTTGATGTAGGTGTCCGATCCGTTGAAGGCGAGGCCCTGACCGGATGCGGACCAGTCGGCGGCGCCGCTGACCGTGCCGTCGCGGCCGTTGCCGGAGGCGTCGGTCACGGTGGCGCCGCTGCCGGCGTCGAGCTTGTACCACAGGGCCAGGTCCTCGGTGAGGTCCGCCGCTTCGGGCGCCGGTGCCTCCGGGGCCGCCTGCGCGGGGGCGGTGGGGCCGGCGAGGGCGAGCAGCATCGACGCGGCGGTCAGTCCGGCGAGGGGGCCCGCCCAACGTCTCGCGCGGCTGCGAAGTCGTGCGACGTGCGTCATGTCTTCTGGGGTCCTCTGCTGAGGCATGGCTGATGACGGACAGGGCGGAGCGGTAGGCGCGGAGATGACCAGGCGACGGCAACTCCTGCCGTGGGCCCGGTGTTACGCGCAGGTGAACGCGTGTTGCGAGAGTCTCAGCCGACGGCCGGGGCAGCGTCAAGAGGTTCCGAACAATGTCCGACAGGTCGAACAAGTCCTTCGCAGGTACCCACCGTCGGCCACGGCAGCCGGCGGAGCGTTGTCAGTGGCGGGTGGCAGCATCGGGCCCATGACGGACACCACGGCATTCGACTGGTGGTCCTTCCTGCTCAGGTGGAGTGGGGAGTGGGCGGATTCCCTGCCGGAGGACGCGACGCGGGGAGCGGACGACGAGGCCGCGCTGCAGGCGCGGTGGCTGGGGTTCCCACCCGCGTCCGAGGAGCGGATCGCGGCCATGGAGGAGCGCCTGGGCCGGCGGATGCCCCCGTCGTACCGTGAGTTCCTCGCGGTCACCGACGGGTGGCGGCACGCTGGCGGGTTCGTGTGGCTGCTGGCGGGGACGGAGTCCGCGCACTGGCACGCCGACGCGTCCGGGCTCGCGGACTCGTTCGAGGAGTACCTGGACGAGGACGCCGGGCCCGAGGAGCGGCGGGAGGCGGAGATCTGGCGGCGGGGGCTGCAGCTCGACGTCGAGTCCGACGCCACCTATGTCCTCATGGACCCCGAGGACGTGGACGAGGACGGCGAGTGGGCCGTGTACACGTGGGCGAGCTGGCGTGCCATGCCACCCGAGCGGCACGCGAGCTTCGCTGCCTTCATGCGGGACGCGTACCGGGAGTTCCACAGCCTGCGCTCGCACGGGGGCGCGGAGGAGCCGGTGTTCGTGAACGACACGACCCGCAGGCTGGACGCGCAACTGGAGGAGGCCCGGATCGAGGCACTGCGCGGCGGCTGGGAGCGGGCTGTGACGGCGATGGACGAGGCCAAGGGGTACGGCAGACCGCGGGCCGCCGGGTTGGGTGACCAGATCCGGCGCCTGCTCGGGCAGACCTACATGGTCCACTTCGACGGCCTGGCGACGGATCCGCGGTATGCGTCCGAGCTGCTGCCGGCACTGATCGCGGAGCACGCGGCGCACTCCTACCGGGGAGATTCCAGCCTGACGTTCCATCTGCGGGGCGCCGACGGGGACGTGGTGTCACTGGCTCACGCCTTGCTGGATCAGGTGCGCAGCCACACGTACCGGTACACGGCGGCCGGACCGGTCGGGGAGGCGGTCGAGCGGGCCCGGGAATCGGCGCGGTGGGGAGACACCGACGGGGCGTGGCGGACACTGATCGACGCGATGCCCCTGTGGGAGCCGCTGGGACCCGATCACCTGGCGCCCGTGGGCTGGATCGCCGACCCCGTGCTCGGGCCACTGCTGACCCCGGAGCGGGGCCGGGAACTGCTGTCCACGCCTCGGGGCGGGCAGGCGGGCGACACGCCGCGTCCGTCGGCCGGGCTCGACCCGGGCGGCCTGGCGTGGCTCGCCGAGCCCGACCCCGGCAACAACCGCACGTCCTACCGGTTCGTCCTGGTGGAGGGGGTGGAGCCCGAGGAGATGCCCGGACGTCTCGCAGACAGGGACGGCGACGGGGACGGCAGCGTGCTGAGCGCACCCATGACCTGTTGGGAGGCACGTTGGGCACGGCTGCGCGACCACAGGGAATCCTCCTCCTACGACGACAGGGCTCTCATGGCGGTCGGCCGGGCCGGTGCCGGTTGGAGCTTCGCCTTCGACGCAAATCCGGCGTCGTTCGACCGCCGGCGGTTCGTCTCCCCGGCCGCGTCCGCCGCCGCGGGAAGCCGCGCCGTGGTGGTGTGGAGCGGCCTGAGACCAAGGCACGGAGAGCCGTTCTTCCACCTCTCGGTGGCGCGGGACGGCGCCGAGCAGTACTCCTGCACGTACGCGGACGGAGAGGTCCGGTCGAGCGGGGAGATACCGGCGGCGCTGGACCCGAGCCGGTTCTTCGGTGACCCGGAGGGCGGGGGCGCGGTGGAGCGGTCGCTGCTGGAGGCGGTGGCCGAGGAGTTCGGCGCCCGTCTGCCGCGCCATGCCCTCGTGAACGGACGGCTGCACACGTTCGTCACGCGTTCATGGACCCGACCGCCCAGGGACGGAGAGACGTACATGGTGATCCGGGTGGGCTGAGAAGACGCCTGCCCGGCAGCAAGCAGGCTGGGGCCGACCGCCGAGCGTGCTCAGCCGTCGCCCCTCGTGGCCACAACGGCCCAGGTACGGTGCGGGACTTGGATCACCTCGCCGGGAAAACGCTCGCGCAGCACACGGCCGAGGGCGTCGTCGAAGCGCTCCACCTCGTCCGGCGGCAGAGTGGCGCCGACCCCGGCACTGGCCCGGATCCGGCCCCGCCACGCCTCGGGCGGGTAGGGCACGGCCAGATCGAAGGAGAAGGTCTCGATGCCGGTGAAGCCGGCGGTGGCCAGGTCGGTCAGCCAGCGCGGGTACAGGCCGGTGCCACCGCCCAACGTCCAGGCCGGGTTGAAGGAGAGAATCAGCTCCTCGGTCGCCTCGACCACGTTGCCCGGCAGGGGCAGCCAGTCGAAGTGGGCGATGACCGCCCGGCCACCGGGACGCAGCAGCCGCCTGATCTCGGCCGCGGCCTTCGGCGCGTCGAACCAGTGCCAGCACTGGCCGGCCGCCACCACGTCGTACGACGCGTCCGGCAGCCCCGTCGACTCCGCCGTGCCCACCCGGTAGTCGGTCCGCACCCCGGCTTCCCTGTCGAGCTCCCGGGCCTGTTCGAGCAGCGGTGCCGCCGGGTCCACACCGGTCACCCGCGCACCCGCCTGCGCGAACAGCCGGGCCAGCGCACCGGTGCCGGTACCGAGGTCGAGTACGTCCGTGCCGGGGAAAGCGATGCCGTGCCGGTACAGGTGCGTGACGATCTGCGGTGGGAATCCGGCGCGGTGGCGGCCGTAGTCGTGCGCGGTGAGCCCGAAGTCAGGACGGAAACTGCTGGCCATGGCGGGCTCCCGGAAAGTGCGCGTCGACGGACACCGTCCACCCTGTCATCCGTGACCGGTGATCGCGAAGGAGAACGACCTGCTCTTCCCGGCCGGTCGCCGCACGCGTTCGGCCTTTGGCCTGCCCGAAGCGGGCGGCGGGCCCGGCGCGGGTGGGCGAAGGGGCCAACGCGGTGTTCCCCGGCTGTGTCGAGCGGCCGGGTCGCAGCGGTTCGGCCATGCTGGGGCAGGTCGCGCCCCCTCCCCACGACAAGGAGCCCCGCATGCCCACGGACCCGCTCGGACGATTCCTGGCAGCTCTGGACCCGGAGCACCGCGAAGCGGTCGGTGCCAGGCCACGCCAGGAGCAGGAACGCCTCGCGGCGGCCTGGGAACGGGAACTGGAAGCGGACGACGAGCTCGACACCCTCGACGAACTGTCGCCGGCGGCGGCAGAGGCCGAGGCCGCCCGCCGTGTCCTGGCACGCGGGAGCGACTAGAGCGCACAGGTACAGGGCATACGCCGCGCCCAGGGAATTCTTCTCCAGGGACCGGGAGGAGCCCGCTCGGGGTCCGTCGCCGCCCTGTGAGAGGCAGTCGGACACACCGGCTGCCGCGGCGCGTGCGGCGGGCGTCGCGCCGGCCGGTACCGGCCTTCGGGGGAATTCCGGGTCTGCTCCGCGGTTCGGCGGCCGGTGGGTGGTACGGGCATGAGATGTCGACGCCCTCCGATCCACCCGGCTCGGCGCTGCCGCGCCCGGACGACGCCGAGTCGCGCGTGCCGGGCGTGCTGCGGACCGCGGCCGCGTACGCGTGGCGGCTCATCGCGGTCGGCATCGTCGTCCGGGTCGCCTTCTCCGTGCTCGGGCAGTTCCACCGCGTCGCCGTCGCCGTCTTCCTCGGTCTCGTCATCACGGCGGTGCTCCGCCCCGTCGCCGGTCTGCTGGCCCGGTTCATGCCCCGGCCGCTCGCGGTGGCCGCCGCGCTCATCGGCGGCATCGTCCTCGTCCTCGGGGCGCTGGCCCTGGTGGGTGAGACCGTCGCGGACCAGCGGACCGGGCTGGAGAAGGAATTCGTGGCGGGGATCGACCGGATCGAACGGCGGCTGGAGGAGCCGCCCTTCCGGCTTCCCGCGAACGCGTTCGACGATCTGCAGTCCCGCATCGGCAAACTCCTGTCGGACCACCGTTCCACCCTCATCAGTACGGCGGTCAGCGGCGCGAGCCGGCTGCTCGAAGTGCTGACCGTGCTCGCACTGGCCCTGTTCTGCGCGGTCTTCTTCACGCACTCCGGCGACAAGCAGTGGCAGTGGCTGTGCGACCAGCTCCCCGACCGGGCCCGGCAGCGGTTCGCGGTCGGGGCCGGCGCAGCCTGGCGGACCTTCACCGGTTACACGCACGGCATCCTGCTGGTGGCGGCGACCAACGCGGTCCTCGTGGGCATCGCGCTGTTCGCCCTCGGGGTGCCGCTCGCCGTGCCGTTGGCCCTGCTGGAGTTCCTGGCGGCGTTCATCCCGCTGATCGGTTCGCCCATCGCCCTGGCGATCGCGGCGGTCGTCGCGCTGGCGTCGAAGGGGCCGCTCATCGCCCTGGTGGTCGTGGCGCTGGTCGTGGTCATCGGCCAGCTCGAGGGCCACGTGTTGCACCCCGTCGTGATGAGCTGGGCCGTGCGACTGCACCCGGTGGTGGTCGCCCTGGCAGTGGTCGGCGGGGCGGTCGCGGCAGGGGTGATCGGTGCGGTGGTGGCCGTACCACTCGTGGCCGTGGTGTGGTCCGTGTACCAGGCGCTGCGAAGCCGTACGGGCGAGGCTGCCTGAGTGCCTCGCGGGTGCCCCCGTTCGTCTCGCCGAAGTCCTTCCACGAAACCCCGAAGTGAGGGGCCGGGGCTCAGCAGGGGTCCGAGAGCCGCCGCATCAGGCGGTGTTCCTCCTCCGCGAGTTCATGCACCAGCTTCGACGCGCGCTCGATGGGGGCCCGGTCCCTGGTGGTTCCCGCCTCGCGGAGGAGTTCCGCCACACGGGTCCATTTCCCCGACACCACGCGGTATGCGTCCGAAAGATCCTGGTACTCCCCCGCACCCGTGAGTTCGGCGGTCTCGGCGAGGAAGTCCGCCCACAGGGTGCGGAAGAAACCGCCGCCCGTTCCGCCCTCCTCCATGATCGTGGAGATCTCGACGAGCGCCTCTTCCGGGAATTCGAGGTCGTCGATCCAGCCGGGCATGAGGTCGGCCGCTTTGTGCATTCCCTTGAACCCCAGATTGGAGATCGGTGGGTTCAGGAAGCTTTCCGCTGTCGCCCTGGCGGACCGGCGGGCGACCTCGCCGAGGTCGGGCAGCGGGCCCTGCGGAGGGGCGATGGTGAACGAGAGGTTGCGTGAGCTCATCGGGCCCCGGGCGCTGCGCGCACGCGCCAGGGACGCGCCGGAGGCCCACCGCAGCCCCAGCGGCCTGGTCTCCACGAGGGCGAACCGGTCGTCCTCGTAGCCGACGCAGGCGACGTAGTGGGCCGCGAACCGGTAGTCGTCCGTGGAGTAGTCGAGGTCGTAGCGGTCGAGCTTGAGACCGACAACTGTCCCCGAGTCGAGCTCCTGGAGCAGTTGTTCGCGGGCCCGCTTTTCCGAGGAGGTCTCCCTGACGGTCAGTCGAAGACCGAGCGCCTCGGTGAGATGGGCGGTCAGTCGATCCGGCTTGATCCGGCCACCGAGGAACGGCGTCGGCATCTGCTTGGTACGCCAGTAGGTGAAGGACAGGCCTCTGCCGAGGCCGAAGACGAGCGACTCCGACAATCCGATCTCGTGTTGCCGAAGAAGGTTGACCAGGGATGTCGATTCGCAATGATGACCGACGTAGGGCTGCGCTTCGAGGATCAGCACTGCTTCTCCCTCTGGGGACGGTTGTTGTCACATACCGGCCCGCAGACCTTACCCGTGGGCCTTCTTGCCCAGCGCCATCAGGGAAGCCCGCGTTTCCGGATCCATCTTCTCGATCGCGTAGCGGAAGGTATCGCGGGACATTCGGGTGTGCCATGTGTGCAGGAACGCGGCCACTTCGTCCTGATGGACCTCGGCGGTGACCTTGAGCAGCCATCCGCAGCCCTTCTGCACATACACGTCCTCGTCGTCCATGAGCCGGGTGCAGTTGTCGAAGACGTGCGACAGGGGCAGTTCGAACACGGTCCGCCCCACGGTTCGCCGGACGAACTTCACGACGGCCACGTTCGCGGCGCGTCTCGCCCAGGGCGACCGGGACGCGACCCAGCGCCGCGTCCGGGGGATCCGGTCGAGGTGCCCGCGGAAGAACGGATACAGCAGTTTCAGGCACAGGTCGTCGCACTGCGCCCAGTTGGAGACATACGTTTCGAGCCAGTACTCACAGCGGTCGAGGAGTTCGTCGCCCAGGCCGGCCCTCGCGACCTTGTGCAGCAGCGCGAAACCCAGCAGGACCTCCTCGTGGTGCGAGGCGCGTGACAGCACCTCTTCCGTCAGGGCCAGGCGCGTCGCCGGGGGGATGTCCGGCCGCTCACGGAAGTAGGCGTTCGCGACTTCGACGACGGAGGCGTTGCTCACGCCCAGAGCGCGGATCTCCTGAGGGAAGTACCGCTGCGTTCCGGCCGCGAAATCCGCGTCGCCCCGCACCGCCAGGGACGCCAGGAGGTCCCCGGCGGCGGCTGCCACGTCCATTGCCTCGATCCCTCCATCACGTCGATCCCTCCATGACCTCGGTCCCATCCATCACCTCGATCGAAGTGAGAGAGACAGGAGTCTCGGGCGAGGGCGGGCCCTCCCTCCGCCGCGTGAGCGCCGGTCGTCCCCGTATCATCGCGCGGTGGGCACTGGGGTGGGGATCACGGCGCCGTTCGGCCGGCTGCTGCGCGCGATGCGGCAGAGTCGCCGGCTGACGATCGAGGAACTGGCCGAGGCGTCGGGGATCTCGGGGCGGGCCATCGGCGACATGGAGCGGGGCCGGAGCCGGCGTCCGCACCGGGGCACCATCACCGCGCTCGCCCAGGGCCTGGACCTGGACGACGCGGCGCACGCCGGCCTCCTCGCCGCCGCCCGCGCGGCCCGGCCCGGGGCGCGGCTCGCCGAGCCGGTCAGGGCCTCGCCCCACACGCTGCCGAGAGGCGTGCGGGACTTCGTCGGCCGGCAGGCGGAACTCACCGAGCTGCGCGCTCTCGCGCGGGAGGCCGCCGAGGGCGCCGTGGTCGCGCCCCCGGTGGCCGTGGTGTCCGGCCCGCCCGGGAGTGGCAAGACCTCGCTGGCGGTTCGGCTGGCCGAGGAGCCGTCGTCGCCCTGCCCCGACGGGGCGTTCCTGGTGGACATGCGGGGTCTGGACGCGCGGCCGTTGTCGGCGGAACAGGCCGTGGCCGGGCTGCTGGGCTCGTGGGGCGTCGAGGACGCCGAGCTGGCCCGGCTGACCGCCGAAGAGCGGCTGGCCCGTTACCACGACGTGGCCGCAGGGCTGTGCGCGGTGCTGGTGCTGGACAACGCGGGCAGTGAGGCCCAGGTCAGGCCGTTGCTGCCGCGTGCGGGCCGGCTGCTCGTGGTGGTGACGAGCCGACGCACGCTCGCCGGTCTGGAGGGCGTACGACGGGTCACGCTCGGGGCGCTGAGCCCGCGGGAGTCCGCCGCCCTGCTGCGTTCTGTCGTGGGTGCCGGGCGCGTGGACGCCGAGCCGGGGGCCGCGGACGTCGTGACCGAGCTGTGCGGGCATCTGCCGCTGGCGCTGCGGGTGGCCGCCAACTGGGCCGCCACGCGCACCAACTGGAGCCTTGAGCGGCTCGCCGGCCGGCTCGTGGACGAGGACCGCCGGCTCGACGCGCTCAGCGCGGGCGACCTGAAGGTGAACTCCGCCTTCGCGTTGTCCTGCTCCCGTCTCGCCCCCGAGGCCGCCCGGATGTTCCGGCTGCTGTCGCTCCTGCCGGCCGGTGACTTCGGCGCCGCCCCGGCCGCCGTGCTCGCGGACGTGCCCCTGCCCGACACCGAGGATCTCCTGGAGGAACTTCTGGAGGCCGGGCTGCTCATGACGTCTCGTCAGAACCGTTACCGCCTGCACGACCTGCTGCGCCTGTACGCGGCTGCCCGTCGCCGCTCGGAGGACGGGGAGGAGAGGTCGCTCGCCGCGCGGTCCCGGCTGCGGCACTGGCTGCTGGACACGGCCGTCCTCGCCGGCCGCTGGTACGAACCGGATTACGGGATGCCACCCGCGGACCCCGGCCGGCTGGTCGCCCTCAAGGACCGCGAGCAGGCGGCGCGCTGGATCAGGACCGAGGGCGACACCTGGCTGACCGCGTACCGCGAGGCCGCGGCGCACGGCGAGCACGGGCGTGTGGTCGAGGTCGCGGAGGCCATGCACTGGTTCTCCGACCACTGGGTGTCCTGGGGTCACTGGGTCGAGGTCTACGAGCGGGCCGCCGCGGCCGGGGCGGCCCTCGGGGACGCCGCGCTGGAGGCGGCCCACCGCAACTACCTCGCCTGGGCGTACTGGGCCTGCGCGCGCCGGCACGACGAGGCGGTGGAGGCGGCCACGACCGCGCTGCGTCTCGCCCGGACGGCCGGGGACGTCCTCCAGCACGCCTGGGCCCACGCGTATCTCGGCTGGCTGCGGGACGCCGCCGACGACCTGTCGCTCGCGGCCGACCATTATCTGCGCGCCGCGGAGCTGTTCACGGCGGCGGACGACGTCAACGGGTACCTCCAGGTCTCCTGCGGGATGATCCGGGTGCTGCGCGGGGCGGGACGCGCGCAGGCGGCGGTGGAGACCTGCGGGGACATCATGGACGCGCTCGGGGATCCCCGCCACCGGGACCGGATTCCGCCCAACGTGGCTGAGTTCACCGTCCTGACGGCCCTCTACGCGGTGTCGTTCGTCCATCTCGACGAGGAGCGGTGGGAGGAGGCCGCCGAAGCGCTGCGGTCCATCCGCGGGCAGTTTGACGCCCGCGGATGGCACAAGCAGGCGGGCAAGGTCCACCTGCATCTGGCTCATGCGCTGGCCCGTCTCGGCGAGTCGGCCGAGGCCGCCGCCGAGTACCGTGCCGTGCTCGCGATGGAGGGCCATGCTCCCGCCGACGTGCGGGACGAGGCGTTCGCGGGGCTCGCCGCACTGGCCGCGGGCCGGCCGGCGCCGCTCGCCCGGTTCACGCAGTGACGGGCCTCAGCCTCTGCGGCCGGTCGCGGAGGCGAAGCCCAGCCAGGTGTGCCGGTTGTTCCACCAGCACCAGCCGACCTTGGGGGCGTTGCGGCGTTCGCGGCCGTCCCGGCCGGTGCCGTTGCTGATCCAGAGGGCCGGGGTGCGGGCGTCCAGAGTGCCGTTGGGCTTGCGCAGCCGGGAGCCGATGGTCATGAAGCAGCGGTTGCGCTCCAGTGCCTCGGGTTGCTGGAGCACCCAGTGGATGCCCTCCGTGAGCACCAGCGGGGTGCGGTCCTCCTTGGTGAGGGCGGGCAGGGCCTCGTCCGGGGACCAGTTGGCCAGGTGGTCGCCGCGGTCGATGCCGGTGACGAGGTAGAGCGGGGCGTCGGGCAGGTCGAGGGCGCTGGGCTCGAACTCGTCGACGTCGGGCATGTCGACGACGACGAAGCCCGGCTTACCGTCGCGGCGGAGCAGCGGCGTGAGGGCGGAGGCGGGGGCCCGGTCCGGATGTACGGCCAGCAGCGCGCCGTCGCCATCGGCCCCGGCTTCCGCGGCGAACGTGCGGATCTCTTCGGCGGACAGCCCGCCGATCTCGTGCACCCCCAGCTCGATCAGCCGCTCGGCCTGCGCGCTCAGGGCCGGGAGTGCGGGGAGGACGGTGGACGGGTCGGATGTGGTGTCGGGCACGATGCTCCTCGGGTCGACGCCAGGGCGAACTCGGACGCGGGCGAATACGGGCGGGGGCGAACTCGGACGCGGCCGAGCACCGGCGGGGCGAACTCGGACGCGGGCGAACTCATGGGCAACGAGCCGGTCCGTCGGGACGTTCCCGCTCCGCCGCTTCCGTTCTCCCCGCGCCTGTCCCCCTGCCTGCCTGCGCCCGGGTGTGTTCACGTCCCTACGGCTGTGCCTGTCCCCTCGCCGGACAGGCCATGGAGCTGCCACTCGCGGGGCGTCGTCCCGTAGGCCGCGCGGAAGGCCCGGCTGAAGTGGCTGGGGCTCGTGAAGCCCCAGCGCCTGGCGACGGCCGCGACCCCCTGCCCCAGGGCCGGGGAGCACAGGAGATCGCGGCGGCACCGCTCCAGCCGCTGCGTCCGGATCCACTCCCCCACCGTCACGCCCTCCGACTGGAACAGCTTGTGCAAATAGCGGACCGACATGAAGTTCGCCGCGGCGATCCCGGGCGGTGCCAGGCCGGGATCGGCGAGGTGGCGCGCGATGTGGTCCTTGACGCGCACGAGGGTGGCGGCGGCGTTCTCCGGGGCCCTGGGGACGAAGCGGCCGCTCCGCTCGTTGATCAGCAGCGCCAGCAGGTCGAGCGCCGTGGCGGCGAACTGACGGCCGGCGAAGGCGTCGAGATGCGCCGCTTCGCGTGCCAGACGCGCGAAGTAGGTCCCCACCAGGGCGGCGCTGCCCTCCCGGGCGGAGAACGCCGTGGCGGTCAGCGCCCGCAGGTCCTCGTCACGCACCCGGAGATCCTCGCGGGGGAAGTGGAAGGAGGTGAAGCAGAACGCGTTGTGCACCTTCTTCCGGAACATCCGGGAGGAGTCGGAGAGGGAGAAGTCGCCCGGCCCGATGCGGGCCTCCCGCCCGTCCTGCTCCTTGAGGGCGCTGCCCCGCCGCTGCAGGGTGAGGATGAGGAACTCCTTGCCGTCCTGGGCGATCAGCCGCCTGCTGCGGGTCACGACCTGCGGGCCCGCCTGCACCTGCGAGACCCCTAAGGAACCCAGCCGGTGGCTGACGATGCTGCCGGGCGACGGATCGTCCTCGAGGAGTCGCACGTCGAGCGGGATGAAGGTCCGGGACACCGCGTGGTGCCAGCGCTCCCCCCGTTCGGCCGCCGGCAGTGACGCGGTGGACAGGACGACGGACACCTGGATTCCCCCCTGGAGATCATCGAAGGCCGGCGGGCGGGATCCGCTGCCGACCTTGACGATGTCACCACGCCGCCCCGGGGCGGTCCAGGAAGAATCGGAGGAAGAATCCGGTCACTTGGCCAGGAAGGCGAGCAGGGCCGAGTTGACCTCCTCCGCATGGGTCCAGAGCAGACCGTGCGGTGCGCCCTCGATCTCCACGTAGTCCGCGGCCGGAAGGGCCTTGTGGAACGGGCGCGCGGTCCCCTCCACGGGCAGGATGCGGTCGCCCGTGCCGTGCAGGATCAGGGCCGGCACGTCGATCGCCGGGATGTCGGCGCGGAAATCGGTGTACCAGGTCGCGGGCGCGGCGGACGCGGCGAAGAAGCCGCCGCCCGCGGCGACGTCCCAGCTGTGCCGGACGGCCTCCTCGCTGATCCGCGTGCCGAGGTTCTCGTCGAGGTTGTAGAAGTCCTTGTAGAAGTCCGTGTAGTAGGCGTAGCGGTCGGCCTTCACCGCGGCGACGACCCCGTCGAAGAACTCCTTCGGAGCGACGCCGTCGGGGTTGTCGTCGGACTTGAGCAGGCAGGGCTCCAGGGAGGCGAGGAAGGCGACCTTGGCGACCCGGTCCGTACCGTAACGGGACACGTACCGGGCAACCTCGCCGGTGCCCATCGAGAAGCCGACCAGGACGGCGTCCCGCAGGTCGAGGGTCTCCATCACGGTGTTCAGGTCGGCGGCGAAGGTGTCGTAGTCGTAGCCGGTGGTCGGCTGGGAGGACTGGCCGAAACCGCGCCGGTCGTAGGTGATCACGCGGTGGCCGGCGTCGAGCAGGACGGCGCTCTGCCGCTCCCAGGAGTGCCCGTCGAGCGGGAAACCGTGGATGAGGACGACCGGCTGCCCGGAACCGTGGTCCTCGTAGTACAGGTCGATGGCGGTGGAGTTCTCCTGGCCCACGGTGATGTACGGCATGTGCTGCTTCCTCGTTTCCGAGCGGCTGGTGCAAGGGACACGGCCACGCTAGGCCGCGCGCGGACGCCCCGATTGCCTTGCAGCGCACCGGTGGTTGACCTGGCGCGCACACGCGGGCCGTGAACCATTTCCGGGTGCCCCTGTGCACCCGGCGTGACACCATCGGCGCCATGGAAGGGTTGATGACACCTGATCAGATGTCCGTGCGTACGTCCCGTGCCCTCGCCGCCGCCGTCGGTGCGGGGAGAGATCTGGGGCTCGACGTGGGCGACGCGAGGGTGATCTACGACGTGTTCTCCGTCGTGGTGCACCTGGCTCCGTCACCGGTGGTGGTCAGGGTGCCGACCGTCCTGCCGTCGTACGCCGACGCCGACTCCCAGGCCGCGCGGCAGCGGCAGGAGTTGGACGTGGTGGGGTGGCTCGCGGATCAGGGGCACCCGGTGATCCCGCCGAGTCCGCTCGTGCCGCGGGAGCCCGTGCGGCGCGACGGGTTCTCGATGACGTTCTGGCAGTTCGTCGAGCTGGACCAGAGCTCCGAGCCCGACTACGTGCACCACGCCGGGCTGGTCGCCGACCTGCACGCCGCGCTGCGCTCCTACCCCGGCGAACTGCCGTTTCTCACGGCGGCCGAACCGCGGTTCGTCACCGACGGCCTTGCCGCACTGGAAGGGCGTCCCGATCTTCTGGAGCCGGCCGATCTCGACCGGGCCCGGCGCGAGTGGGAGGTGCTGGAGCCGGTGGTCGCCTCACGCGCGGGGTTCGAGGCGGTGTTCCCCGGGATCGAGTTCCAGCCGGTCCACGGTGACGCCCCGGCCGCCAACATCGTCTCCGGCCCGGACGGCGTGCTGTACTCCGACTTCGAACTGACCACCCTCGGACCGGTCGAGTGGGACCTGTCGGCCTTCGGCCCCGAGTGCGAGGCCGCGTACGACGCCGCCGCCGGGCGCCTCGGTCTGCGGCAGCTGGACAAGGATGTCCTGCGGGTCGTCAACGCCGTGGGCATGTCCCGCGCGGTGGCCTGTCTCGCGCTGGCGCCCCAGTTGCCTCTGCTGGTCGACGCGCTGGGGCCGGCCGTCGAGCAGTGGCGGTCCATGCCGTTCGCCGGAGGGCTGGGCGGCTGAGGTCGGCGGCCCGCGGGGGTCCCCTCATCCGGGCAGCGGGCGGTCGTCGACGACGTGCTTCATGACGAGGGTGGAGTTGAGGCGCTGTACGCCCGGGAGCCGGGCGAGCTGCTGGTCGTAGAGCTGCTGGAAGGCGGTCAGGTCGGTGGCGGCGACGCGCAGGAGGTAGTCGGGGTCGCCGAACAGGCGCTGGGCCTGGAGCACGTGCGGGACGGCGGCCACCGCCTCTTCGAACGCGGAGACCGTGTCGGCGTCCTCCAGGCGCATGGTGACGAAGACGAGGGCTTCGAAGTTCAGGCCCACGGCGGCCGGGTCCACCACCGCGCGGTAGCCGCGGATCGCACCGTCGCGTTCGAGATCACGCAGCCTGCGGTGGCAGGGCGAGACGCTCAGTTGCACGCGCGCCGCCAGCTCGGTGACCGTGAGACGGCCGTCCAGCTGCAGCTCGGTAAGAATTTTTCGATCCATGGCATCCATGGAGAAGATTCTGCCCCAGATCATGCGATCAAGGAGAAAAGAAGGGAACACTTTCGGGCAGATCCGGCCTAGCCTTCCTCTCGCACCACAGCACGTGAGAGGGAACGATCGATGGACACGACCACGCTGGCGGCCTTTCTGGCAGTGGATCTCCTGCTGGTATTCACCCCCGGCGCGGACTGGGCCTATGCGATCACTGCCGGTCTGCGGGACCGGTCGGTCGTGCCGGCCGTCGCCGGGCTGGTCGCCGGATACGCGGGGTACACGCTGCTCGCCGTGGCGGGACTGGTGGTGATCGTGGCGAGCTCGGGGACGCTGCTCACCGCGCTGACCGTGGCCGGGGCCGGCTATCTGGTGTGGCTCGGCTGGGGGGTGCTGCGGCAGCCGGCGGCCCTGACGGCCGGCGCGGAGGAACCGGGTGCCGAGGGGTCCTCCCGTGCGCGGGTCCTGCTCAGGGGGATAGGGATCAGCGGACTGAACCCCAAGGCCCTGCTGCTCTATTTCTCCCTGTTCCCGCAGTTCATCGACCCCGCGGGCGCCTGGCCGGTCGCGGGCCAGACCGGCCTGCTCGGCTCGCTGCACATGACCGCCTGCGCCGTCGTCTACCTCAGCGTCGGAGTCCTCGCCCGCACGGTCCTGAGGACCAGGCCCTCCGCGGCCCGGGCGGTGACCCGGATGTCCGGCGCGATGATGATCGCCATCGGCGGGTTCCTGCTGGTGGAACGCCTGGCCGGCTGAGGGCCCGGGCGGCCCCCCTGCCGGGGCGCGGAAGAGGCAGCAGGCCGACCAGGTGCTTGCGGTCGGTGCGCGCGGTGTCGGCGCGGGAGGAACGTACGCGCTGGTCACAGTGGTGCCTGACGGCAGACGAGCCTCAGCGAGCCGGTAGCGGGACAATCGGGTGCAGGGACCGAGAAGGCAGGTACATCCGGAGGCACCGTGCAGGGACGCGTACCGGAGGACTTGGCGGTCGTCGTCGACGCCGGCGGGGTGATCATGGTGTGGAGCGACGGTGCCCGCCGCCTGCTCGGACACGAACCCGCCGAACTCGTGGGCAGGCCCGTCACCGACCTGCTCACCACCGGCCTTCCGGAGTCCACGCGGCGGCACGTGGCCGAGGGCCGGCCGTGGTCCGGCGAGGTGTCTCTGCGGCACCGGGACGGTGACCGGGTCGTGGTCCGGCTGCGGGGGACGCCCTTGCGGGACGCGGCGGGCCGGCGGCTCTGGCTCGTGACCGGCACCGTACCGGCGTATCCGCGGGCCGCGCACGGGTCCCTGACCCTGTGGGACCTCACGCTCGCCCAGCTCCCCGTGCCGGTGGCGGTCTACGACCGGGATGCCCGGCTGGTCGGCGCCAACGACATCATGACGGAGGTGATGGGCAGGTCCGAGGAGGAGATGAGGGGCCTGACCCTGTGGGAGATCGAACCGAACCCGCCCTTCGACACCTATGACCGCCTTCAGCGGGAGGTCCTGCGCACCGGCGAGATGATCTTCCACGAGGAGCACGGCAAGGCCCCGGGCGAGATCCGGCCGCACGCCTGGTCCATGTTCCTCTCGCCGCTCAAGGACGAGACCGGCACGGTCCAGGGCATGTCGGCCACCGTGTTCGACACGTCGGAGCAGTCCTGGGCCCGACGGCGGCTGGCGGTGATCAACGAGGCGAGTCTGCGGATCGGGAGCACCCTGGACGTGACCCGGACGGCCGAGGAGATGGCTGAGGTGGCCGTCACCGCGGGATTCGCGGACTTCGTCACCGTGGATCTGCTGGAATCCGTGGCCCGGGGTGACGAGCCGGGACCGCTGCCGCCGAACACGCCGGTCGTGCTGAGGCGCAGCGCGCAGCGGTCGGTACTGGAAGGCTGCCCCGAGTCGGTGGTCGCGCCGGGCGGCGCGATCCACTACCCGGTGGGGACGCTTCCACTGCGGACCCTGGCCGCCGAGCGGGGCGCCCGGCACCGGCCGGGGGATCCGGATCTCCTGGAATGGCTCGAGTCCTCCCCCGCCCGCGCCGAGACCGTGTCCAGGTATCTGATCCACTCGGTGATGATGGTGCCGCTGCGCGCCCGGGGCGTGACCCTGGGCATGGTGCACTTCCTGCGCCACCGGACCCCCGACGCGTTCAGCGAGGACGACCTGCTGCTCGCGGAGGACATCGTCGCCCGGGCCGCGGTGAGCGTGGACAACGCCCGTCGCTACACGCGGGAACGCCGCACGGCGCTGGCGCTCCAGCGCAGTCTGCTGCCCGAGCGGCTTCCGGACCTGGCGGCGATGGACATCGCCTACCGCTATCTGCCGACCGGGTCCGGTGCGGACATCGGAGGTGACTGGTTCGACGTGATCCCGCTGTCCGGCACCCGCGTGGCCCTGGTGGTGGGCGACGTGGTCGGCCACGGCATCCACGCGTCGGCCACGATGGGCCGCCTGCGGACGGCGGTACGCACGCTCGCCGATGTCGATCTCGCCCCCGACGAGCTGCTCACCCAGCTGGACGACCTCGTCATCCGGCTCGACCGGGAGGAGGGCCCGGAGGTGCGCGGGGCGGAGGAGACGCCGGGGCAGGTCGGCGCCACCTGCCTGTACGCCGTGTACGACCCGGTGTCCCGCCGCTGCACCATGGCCCGCGCCGGTCATCCGCCGCCCGCGCTGGTCACGCCCGACGGCGGCGTGCGGTTCCTGGACCTGCCGGCCGGGCCGCCGCTGGGCCTGGGCGGCCTGCCGTTCGAGGCCTCCGAGATCCAGCTGGAGGAGAACAGCCTGCTCGCCCTCTACACCGACGGCCTGCTCGAGGCGCCCGGGCACGACATCGAGGTCGGTACCGCCCTGCTGCGCCAGGCACTGAGCGGCTCCGCGGGCGCGCTGGAGGAAACCTGCGAGCAGGTGCTGCGCACGCTGCTGACCGGCCGGCCCGACGACGACGTCGTGCTGATGCTGGCGCGGACGACCGTGCTCGACGCCGGGAAGGTCCGCACCTGGCAGCTGCCACCGGACCCCGCGGCCGTGGCCCGGGCGCGCAAGATGGCGGGCGAGCAGCTGGCCGAATGGGGGCTGACGGAGGCTGAGTTCGCCACCGAACTGATCGTCAGTGAGCTGGTCACCAACGCGCTGCGGTACGGCGGCGCCCCCATCGAGCTGCGGCTGATCCGCGACGCGACCCTCATCTGCGAGGTGTCCGACGGCAGCAGCACCGCGCCCCATCTGCGCCGGGCCCGGGTCTTCGACGAGGGCGGGCGCGGGCTGCTGCTCGTCGCCCAGCTCGCGGAGCGGTGGGGCAGCCGCCAGACGGCCACGGGCAAGACCATCTGGGCGGAACAGCCCCTGCCCGCCGGGGTGTGAGCCGGGCTACCGCGTGTCGACGATGCCGCCGGTCACCGCGATGACCTCGCCGACGGTGTAGCTGGAGTCGGCGTCGGAGGCGAGGTAGACGTACGTCGGCGCGATCTCCTCGGGCTGGGCCGCGCGTTCCAGCGGGGCCTCGCTGCCGATGCGGGCGAGCCCGTCCGGCGGCATGTGCGGATCCGCTTCGTTGAGGGGTGTCCAGGTCGGCCCCGAGTTCCGCCACCGTCCGTTCGACGGCCGCACGGCAGAACTCCGGGTCGGTGAGGTCGCCGGGCAGCAGCAGACAGCGCCTGCCCTGCTCCTCCACCTCACCGCGCACGCGCTCGGCGTCCACCTGCTCCTCGGGCAGGTGCACGACGGCGACGTCGGCGCCCTCGCGCGCGTACAGGAGGGCGACGGCCCTGCCGATGCCGGAGTCACCGCCGGTGATCAGCGCGGTCTCCCCTCCAGCTTCCCGCTGGCCCGGTAACGGCTCGCCCGGTAGCGCGGCTCGGTGCGCATGTCGGCCTCGAGGCCGGGCCGCGCCTGCTTGTCGGAGTCGTAGAGCGGGTCCGGCTCGGACACGACCTGGGGTGCGGACTTTTCCTGCTCGGGCTGCACATCTTCCCCTTTGCCGGTGTCGTCCACGGCGCGGCTCGGCTCACCGGCCACGTCGTCATTGCCCGCCCCGCGTTCCCACCACTGCGGCAGGCATGTCCCTTCTCGTCCAAAACGGGCGCGGTGCCCGGAGCGGAATGCCGGGAGGCACCAGGGGTACTCCGACGATCTTGCAAGCCGGCCTTCGGGCCGTACGCCGTCGGAAGGAGAGCCGTGTCTGACGAGACGGTGAAGAACGTCTTCGTGATCGGGCTCGACGAAGCCAACCTGCCCACGCTTCAGCAGGTCCCGGGAGCTGACCAGCTGCGTTTTCACCAGCTGCTGACGATCGAGGAGCTCCAGGTCGGCGAGGTGGACCTGCCGGCACTGCTCGACAAGGCTTGCGGCGTGCTCGACGCGTTCGAGGGCAGCATCGACGCGATCGTCGGCTACTGGGACTTCCCGGTCAGCACTCTCGTCCCGATGCTGAGCGAACGCTACGACACCCGCAGCACCAGCCTGGAGTCCGTGGTCAAGTGCGAGCACAAGTACTGGAGCCGGCTGGAGCAGCAGAAGGCCACCGACCGGCACCCGCGCTTCGGCCAGGTCGACCTGTCGGCCGAGCCGCCGCGCCCGCCGGAGGACGTGACCTTCCCGATGTGGCTCAAGCCCGCCCTCTCGTACTCCTCCGAGCTCGCCTTCGGAGTGGATGACGAGGAGGAGTTCCGCAAGGCGGTCGCCGAGATCCGCGGGGGCATCTCTCGCATCGGCCGTCCCTTCGAGCACATCCTCGAACGCATCGACCTGCCGCCGGAGATGCACGGTGTGGGCGGCCGGGTCTGTCTCGCCGAGGAGGCGATGTCCGGCGTCCAGGTCGCCGTCGAGGGCTACGTCCACCAGGGCGAGGTGACGGTCTACGGGGTCCTGGACTCCATCCAGTACCCGGACTCCTCCTGCTTCCTGCGCCACCAGTACCCCTCGATGCTGCCGCCTCCGGTCATCGCGCAGCTGCACGACGTGAGCGAGCGCGTGATGCGGCAGATCGGGATGGACTCGGCCACCTTCAGCATCGAGTACTTCTACGACCCGCGGACCCAGGAGATCAACCTGCTGGAGATCAACCCGCGGCACTCCCAGTCGCACGCGGAGCTGTTCCAGTACGTCGACGGCGTGCCCAACCACCACTGCATGGTCCGTCTCGCCCTCGGCGAGGACCCGCACATGCCGCACCGCGAGGGCTCGTACGCGATGGCGGCGAAGTGGTACCACCGCTGGTTCACCGACGGTGTGGTGCGCCGGGTGCCGGGCCCCGAGGAGATCGCCCGCATCGAGCGGGAGACCCCGGGCGTGCGCATCGAGGTGATCCCCGGCCAGGGCGACAGGCTCTCGGAGCTGCCCGGGCAGGACAGCTACAGCTACGAGCTGGCGCACATCTACACCGGCGGGGCCGACGAGGCGGAACTGCGGGAGAAGTTCGACCACTGCGTGGCCGCCCTGGGCCTGGCCTTCGAGGACGCCCCGGCCGAGACCGACGCCGCGCGAAAGTGAGGAGCACGTCACTTCCATGCGTTACGTGAGCAACCTGCCGTACGAGACGAAGGAAGAAGAGCACGTCACGATCCCGATGTCCGACGGGGTCCGGCTCTCCGCGCACATCTGGCGCCCCACCTCCTCCGACCAGGAGCCGGTGCCGGCGGTGCTGGAGTACATCCCGTACCGCAAGCGCGACCTGACGGCCGTACGGGACTCGATCCACCACCCCTACCTCGCCGGGCACGGCTACGCCTGTGTCCGCGTCGACCTGCGCGGCACCGGTGACTCGGAGGGTGTGCTGCGCGACGAGTACCTGGAACGGGAGCAGGCGGACGCCGAGGAGGTCCTGGCCTGGCTGGCCGAGCAGCCCTGGTGCGACGGCGGCACGGGCATGATGGGCATCTCCTGGGGGGCGTTCGCGGCGCTGCAGGTGGCGGCCCGCCGGCCGCCGAGCCTGAAGGCCATCGCCATCGCGTCCTTCACGGACGACCGGCACTCCGACGACATGCACTACATGGGCGGCGCCCTGCTGTCGGACAACCTGGCCGAGGCGGGCACCATGTTCGCCTACGGCACCTGCCCGCCCGACCCGGCCGTGGTCGGCGACCGCTGGCGCGAGATGTGGCACGAGCGGCTGGAGAACACCGAGCCCTGGGTGCTGGAGTGGCTGCGGCACCAGCGCCGCGACGACTACTGGCGGCACGCCTCGGTGTGCGAGGACTACACGAGCGTGCAATGTCCGGTCCTGGCCTCCAGCGGCTGGGCGGACGGCTACTCCAACGCCGTGACCCGGCTGCTCGGGAACCTGGACGTGCCCCGCAAGGGGCTGATCGGCCCCTGGTCGCACAAGTTCCCCCACCTCGGAGAGCCCGGCCCCGCGATCGGCTACCTCCAGGAGCTCGTGCGGTGGTGGGACCACTGGCTCAAGGGCGTCGACAACGGCGTCATGGACGGGCCGATGCTCCAGGCGTGGATGCAGGACAGCGTGCCGCCCTCCACCTCGTACGAGGAGCGGCCGGGCCGCTGGGTGGGCGAGCCGCACTGGCCGTCCCCGCACATCCGGCCCGTCACGCACCCGCTCAGCCGGCACACGATCGGGCCCGCGCGGGACGCGACCGCGCAGGAGTCCGAGGGCGGTGCGGCGATGACCGTGCGCTCGCCGCTGTCCGTCGGCCAGTTCGCGGGCAAGTGGGCCTCCTACAACGCGCCCCCGGACCTGCCCTACGACCAGCGCGAAGAGGACGGCGGCTCGCTCGTCTTCGACACCGAACCGCTGACCGAGCCGGTGGAGATCCTCGGCTCGCCGAGCGTGGAGCTCGACCTGTCGGTCAGCGAGCCGGTCGCCATGGTGGCCGCGCGGCTGTCCGACGTGAGCCCCGACGGCGCGGCGACGCGCGTCTCGTACGGCATCCTGAACCTGACCCGCCGTGACAGCACGGAGGATCCTGAGCCGTTGGAGCCGGGGCGGCGCTACCGGGCCACCATCCCGCTGAACGGTGTGGCGCAGGCGTTCCCGCCCGGCCACCGCATCCGGCTGTCCCTGTCGACGTCCTACTGGCCGCTGGCCTGGCCGGCACCGAAGCCGGCCCTGCTCAGCGTCCACGAGCACTCCAGCACGCTCACCCTGCCGGTGCGGCCGGTGGAGGAGCCCGACGAGGTGCCGTCGTCGCCCTTCGGCGAACCCGAGGGCACTCCCCCGCTCGCCATGACCCAGGTGACGCCCCCGGAGGAACGCTGGGACGTCAAGCGGGATCTGATCGACTACCGCTCCGAGCTGGACATCGTGAAGGACCGGGGCACGGTCCGCTTCGAGGACATCGGCCTGGAGTCCGGCCGCCGCGCCCACGAGCGCTACACGGCGGTCGCCGACGACTTCACCTCGGTCGGCGGCGAGACCACGTGGACCATGCGCTTCGGTCGGGACGACTGGGACGTACGCGTGGTCACCCACACCCGGCTCACGTGCGACGAGACGGACTTCTTCGTCGACGCGACCCTCGACGCGTACGAGTCCGACCGCCGGGTCTTCTCCCGCACCTGGAACGAGACGGTCCCCCGCGACCTGCTGTAGTCGGCGTCACCGCAGCAGGGCGGCGCACCAGCGGAAGTGCCCGTCGTGCGGGCCCATGCCGAAGAGGTCGTACGTGATGAGGGCGTATGCCTTCCGGTAGAGGATCAGGTCCTCTTCGGCATGGCCCAGTTCCCGGGCGAAGAGACGGGTCAGCTCGGCGGTGTGACGGTCGGCGTCGGGTCCGTACATGTCCCAGACGGCGGCCGTGACCGCGGCCTCGAAGGCGGGATCGCCGGCGGTGGTGCAGAACCCGAAGTCGAGGACTGCGACCGGGCGCCCGGCCTCGTCCATGTGGATGTTGGGCGGCACCAGGTCGCCGTGGACGACGCTGTCGGCCCGGTCGGGCAGCGCCCGCAGCGCGGCGGCCGTGCGGGACACGACGTCCGCAAGTCGGGGCACCTGCGCGGCGAGGGCGTCGCGGTTCCGGCCGGCGGCCCGTTCCACGAGGGCGGCGAGCGCGTCGGGAAAGCGGGAGTGGCCCTGCCACAGCGGCCGGTCGTCTCCCTGGATCACCAGGCGCCGCATGGCCTCGCTGCCCGGGACCGAGGCCAGGGCGCGCAAGACGGTGAGCAGGGCGTCGGTCTCCCGGCGGGGGAGGTCACGGGCGGCCGGCCCGCCGCCGTCCTGGTCCGAGCGCAACGGGCGCCCGCCGAGCTCGCGTTCATAGCTGACGAGCACTCCGTCGTGCTCCTCGACGTCGAGGATCTCCGGAGTGCCGAAGGGCAGGGGATGCGCGGCGATGTCGGCGTAGAGCCGTCGGGTGAGGCCGAAGTTCTCGGGAGGGCGCCCGTCCCACACCTTCGCCACGAGCCCGTCGCGGAGCAGGTAGACGGTCCCCTCCATGCCGGCGGCGAGCCGCCGGGCACGGGGATACCCACGTCGGGCGAAGTACCGGACCCAGCGGTCGGACTGGTGCGTGTCGGTGTCGGTCACGTCCGGCATTCAACCAGCGCCCCCGGTCGGGTCCCCGCGCCGGTCGGCAGGCCATCCCTGCCGCTCCCTCCTCATGGCCCCTGCCCGTACGGCGGCGGATACTGGAGGACTCGCGATACGGACCGGTTCCCGACCCACCGTCGCCGCAAGGAGGACCACATGACCGTGCGCACAGGACGTGTCGAACTCACCCCCGCCGCCGAGGAGCTGCTGCGGCGTCTGACCGGGACGCACGGGCCGGTGATGTTCCACCAGTCCGGCGGCTGCTGCGACGGCAGCGCCCCGATGTGCTACCCGCGGGGCGAGTTCCGGGTGGGTGCCTCGGACGTCCTGCTGGGATACGTGGCCGGGGACACGCCGTTCTGGATGAGCGCGGACCAGTTCAGGTACTGGTCGCACACCCATCTCACCGTGGACGTGGTTCCCGGCCGCGGCAGCGGCTTCTCGCTGGAGGCCCCGGAGGGCGTCCGCTTCCTGCTCCGCTCCCGCCTCCTCACCGACGAGGAGCTGCGCCGCCTCGCCTCGGAACCGCCCCTGCCGAACGGGGCGGACCACACCGCGTAGGCCGTTTTCGTGCGGACCGCCCGCCCGCGTCCGCGACCCGATCTCCGGGGCAGCGCCTAGGGTGGTCCCATGTACACGTCCCGGGTCTCCGGCCACGTCGACGCTCCTCGTGCCGCCGTCTACCGGGCGCTGGTGAGCGCGGAGGCGATCGCACGCTGGCGGGTGCCGGCCGGCATGAGCGGCGAGGTGCACGAGTTCGACGCCCGCGAGGGCGGCAGGTTCCGTGTCTCGCTCACCTACGAAGCACCGGACGCGTCCGGGAAGTCGGCCGGGCGCACCGACATCTACCACGGACACTTCGCGCGGCTGGTGCCGGACGAGCAGGTGGTGGAGGTGCTGGAGTTCGAGACCGCCGACCCGGAGCTGGGCGGCGCCATGACGCTGACGACCACGCTCACCGATGCGGAGGGCGGCGGCACGGATGTCCTGATGGTGCACGAGGGCATCCCCGACGCCGTGCCCGCCGCCGACAACGAGACGGGCACACGCATGGCCCTGGCGAACCTGGCACGGCTCGTGGAGGGCGACGGCTCCCTCTGAAACGGCATTTCTCCTCCGGATGTGTGTATATGGAAAAGATACGAGGACTGCCCGAGAAGCCGGAGTGAGGGACGAAGACCGCCTGTCGCAAGACGTGCTTCGGAAGTGATTCACCCAGCGCTGCCCCGTGCACCCGTGCGCCCCCCTGGAGAAAGGGTTCGCCAAGTCGGCGGCCACTGGGACTGGGCAGGACATGGGGCAAGCGCCGCATCGGTGAAACGTCACCGTTTTCCCAGGTCGACTGAAGCAGGTGGTATTCCATGAACAGCTGCGTTCCCGAAACGGAACAGGCATGGACGGTTGGTACTGCTCCAGGCATATTCCCATCCATCGGCCACGGTATCGCCTTGTTCCGTCGGCCGCTGGATTTTCTGAATTCTCTTCCCGGGCAGGGCGATCTGGTCGAGATACGCCTCGGGCCCCAGCGGGCGTGGATGGTGTGTCACCCGGAACTGGTCCACCGGATGCTCCGGGACACCCGCACGTTCGACAAGGGCGGCCCGCAGTACGAGAGGCTCCGGGCACTGATGGGTGACGGCGTCGTCACCTGCCCGCATGCCGAGCACCGGCGTCAGCGCCGACTGCTGCAACCCACCTTCCGCCCCGCCGGTGTCGCCGCGCAGACGGATGTGATGGCCGAGGAGGCCGCGTCGCTGTGCCGGGACTGGCGCAGCGGGCAGCGGGTCGATGTCAGTGCCGCCACGCTGGGTCTGACGACCCGGCTGATCAGCAGGCTGCTGCTGTCCGACTCGCTCGGTCCTGCCGCGGCCGACGAGGTGCGGCACTGCCTCGCCGCCATCGTCCGAGGCCTGTTCGTACGCACGGTCGTACCGGTCGACGCCCTGTTCCGTCTCCCCACACCCGCCAACCGCCGTTACCGGCGGGCGGTCGAGCGGGTGCGCGAACTCATCGACACGGCCATCGACGAGCGCCGCCGGGGCACTCCCCGTGACGATCTGCTGGGGCTCCTGCTGAACGCCGCGGCGGACGCGGACGGCGGTCCTTCGGTCACCGACCGGGAGGTCCACGACCAGTTGGTGTCCCTCCTGCTCACCGGTTCCGAGAGCCCTTCGATGTGTCTGGCCTCCACCTTCAGTCTCCTGGGCCGGCACCCGGAGGTCGAGCGGCGGCTGCACGCCGAGGTCGACACCGTCCTCGCCGGCCGGTTACCGGACGTCGACGATCTGCCGCGGCTGGTCTACACCCGGGCCGTCCTCACCGAGTCGCTGCGCCACTCCCCGCCCGGCTGGCTCTTCACCCGGGTCACCACCCGGGATACGGAGTTCGCAGGACGCCGGCTGCCGCGGGGGACCACGGTCCTGTACAGCCCCTATCTCCTGCATCACGATCCCGCGTCGTTCCCCGAGCCCGACCGGTTCCTGCCCGAGCGCTGGCTGGAGGGCGAGGCCGCCGCCCGCCCGCGCGGGGCGCTGATCCCGTTCGCGGCCGGCAACCGCAAGTGCATCGGTGACCTGTTCTCCATGGCCGAGATGACGGTGGCCCTGGCGACCATCGCCGGTCGCTGGCGGCTACGGCATCCGGCCGGGCGCGTCGCATCACCGCGCCCCGGGGCGACGCTGGGGCCGAGGTCCCTGACGATGATCTGCGCATCACGGGCGGACGCACCGGGCGGCAGCGCGCCGCACGGCCTCGCCCTCGCGCCCGGAACCGTGACGGCGGCATCCGGGGCGGAGAGCACACGGAGGGACGGTGACAACGGTGTCCACCACGCATGAGGAAAGGGCGGCCGTCGCGCAGGACGTGCTTCCCGCGTCCACTCTGGTGGAGCTGATCGACGCTCACCTCTACATGCCCTTCCCGTTCCGGCGCAGTCCGCACGAGGCGGCGGTCACGGCGGGTGTCGACGAGTGGCTGCGCGCGACCGGGCTGAGCGGCGAACCGGGCGTCTCGGCCATGATCTCCCACACCCGCCCGGCCGAACTCGCGTCCTACAACAGCCCGGACGCGGATCCCGGCATCCTGCAGCTCGTCGCCCACCAGATCGCCTACCAGTTCGTCTTCGACGACCGGGCCGAGGAGGTCGGCCGGCACCGGCCCGGCCGGTTGCTGCCCATGCTGGGCGAGAGCATCGCGATCCTGCGGGACGGCGCACCGCCCAGCACTCCGCTCGGAGTGGCCCTGTCCGACCTCTACCGCCAGATCCGCGCACGGTGCACACCCGCACAGGCCGCCCGGTGGGCGTGGAAGAGCCGCGAGTACGTGCACGGGCTGCTGTACGAGGCGGTGGCCCAGGCTCATCCCTCCCCCCTGCGGTCCGGGCTGTGCACCTCGATACGGTCCCTCACCGCGGGCGTCGAGCCCTTCCACCCGCTGTGCGAGGCCGCGCAGCCGTGCGAGCTGACCTCCGAGGAACTCCATCACCCGGTCATGCGGCAGCTGAGCCGGCTGTCGGCCGACGCCGCGGTGTGGATCCCCGACCTCTTCTCCGCGGTCAAGGAGCAGCGGTCCGGCGAAATGATCAACCTTGCGCTCGCCTACCAGCGGGCCCACCAGTGCCCTCTGCCGGTGGCCGTCACCCTGGCCATCCAGCAGATCAACCGCACGATCCGGGAGTTCGAGAGCCTCTACGCCGAGATCGAACCGGAGTTGAGCCCTTCGGGCGTCGGCTACGTGGAAGGCATGGCCGGCTGGATCCGTGGCTGCTACTACTGGTCCCGCACCGTGCCGCGCTACGCGGACGCGGCGACTTCGGGCCTGCGGTGAGAGGGCGCGTCGTCAGGGTGCGTGCCGGGCGCCCATTCGGGCCACGGTACCCGCCCGGCCCGCATTTCACGCGGCGATAGCAGGTCATTCACCCTTCTTTGTCGTGCTCGTTCCGGATTCCGGAACGGTGCCCATCGGGAGGCGTACGCTCGCGCTGCCTCCCGATGGCCGACGACAGGAAGCGGTACGGCACATGGCGAACGAGCTGCGGCAACCCACGCCCGAGACACGGCCGTTGCTCGAGCGCCGCAAGGAGCTCCGGGCCCTGGACTCGGCGTTGACAGGCCTGCGGGACACCGTCGACGGCGTGCCTCAAGCACCGCGCGGTGGGCTCCTCGCCTTCACCGGCCCGGCCGGGATGGGCAAGACCGCGCTGTTGACCGAGGCCCGGGCCCGTGCCCGGGCGCAGGGGTTCACCGTGCTGTCGGGCAGGGGCGGCGAGAAGGAGCAGGAGCTGGCGTTCCACCTGGTGCGCCAGGTCGTCCAGCCCGCGCTGGCGTCGATGGACGAAGGGGAGCTCCGTACCTTCTTGGGCGGCTGGTACGACATCGTCGCCGCCGCTCTCGGTCTGGTCGCCACGCCGAGCGGCCATGTCCCGGACCCGACCGGGGTCCGGGACGGTCTCGACTGGGTGATGACGCGCCTGGCGGTGACGAAGACGCCCGTCGTCCTGCTCCTGGACGATCTGCACTGGGCCGACGTCGAGTCCCTGACCTGGCTGGCCTCGTTCGCGCCGCGGGCCGTGGACCTGTCGCTGCTGATCGTGGTCGCCTTCCGGCCCGACGAACTGCCGCTCGAGGCGGCGGCCTTCAGCTCCCCGTCCGCCGACCTGGGGAACCGTCCCTTCACCCTGGCGCCGCTCAGTGCCACGGCCGTGGCCCGGATCGTGCGGGACGAGGTCGGCGAGGAGGCCGAGGACGCGTTCTGCGAGGAATGCTGGGAGGTCACCGGAGGAAGCCCGTTCGAGGCGGTGGAACTCTCCATCAGGCTCGGCGAGCGCAATCTGAGGGGCACGAGCGAGGACCTGCCCACGATGCGCGACCTGGCCGCCGCGGTGAAGGGACCCGGCCTGATCGAGCAACTTCAGGGGTTGGGCACCACCACCGTCCGCTTCGCCTACGCCGCGGCCGTCCTCGGGCGGGCCATCTCACCGGAACTGGCCGCCCGTATCGCGGCGATCGGCAGCACGGCGGCGGCCGAGGCGACGGAGAAGCTGCGCGCCGCCCGTGTGCTGGCCGACGGCGAGGTGCGCGGAGAGACCCTGGAATTCCTTCACCCGCTGATTGCCACCACGATCTACCGGTCCATCGGGCCGAGTCTGCGGGAGGGCCTGCACAACTCGGCGGCGGAGGCCGTCCGGGCGGCCGGGCTCGGCCACGCCGCAGCGGCCCGCCACCTGCTGGAGGTTCCCTGCGAAGGCAGCGCCGAGGCCGTGGCCTGTCTGCGGGAGGCCGCCCGTGAAGCACTGCACTCCGGCGCCCCGGAGGCGGCCCGGCGACTGCTCAACCGGGCCCTGCAGGAACCACCGCTGCCGGAGGAGCGCGCCGGGCTGCTGCACGAACTCGCCTGCGCGACCTTCCTCATCAAGCCGACGGCGACCGTGACGCATCTGCGGGAGGCGCTCGCGGACCCGGGCATCGACCCCGAGCTGCGTGCCTCGATGGTGTACCGGCTGACCCAGGCTCTGGCCCACACCGACCGGATGGCGGAGGCCGCGACGGTGGCCGCGGACGAGGCGCACCGGGCCGCCGCCCATCCTCGGATCCGGTTGCGGATGCAGGCCGACCACTTCGTGTGGAGCGCGTTCCGTACCGACGAGCCGGACTCGTCCGCCCGTTCGCGGAAGCTGGCCCGGCTCGCCGACCGCCTGCCCGGGCGCGCTCTGGAGGAGCGCTACATCATCGGGTCGCGCGCCTGGGACGCGATGATGTGCGGCGAACCCCGCCAGAAGGCCCTCGCGTACGCCGAGAAGGCCCTGCGTGGCGGGCTGAGCTGGACCCATGAGAACCATGGCTTCGAGGTGCCCGTCTCGGTCGCGCTGGTGTTCATGTACTGCGACCAGCCGCGGCGTGCCGAGGAACTGTTCGCGAAGGGCATGGCCGAGTGCCAGTCGAAGGGCTGGCGCGGTTCCCATCTGGCCCTGGGCCAGACGCTCTCCGGGTACATCCGCTACCGCCGGGGCAGTCTGGCCGAGGCCGAGAACCTGGTGCGGGAGGGCCTGCGCATCGCCGACCGGGTGGAAGGCGCGGTGCCCGCTCAGTATTTCGCCGTCGGCATCCTGATCCAGACGCTCCTGGCCCGCGGCCGCGTCGTGGCGGCACGCCGGCTCGCCGACACGTACCGCTACGGCGACGTCATCCCGAACGCCGTCATCTACCCCGACCCGCGCACCGTCTACGCCGAGCTGCTCCTGGCGGAGGGCCGGGCCGACGAGGCCGCTCCCCTGCTGACCCGCGTCGGCGAATGGCTGGAGGGCCGGGAGTGGCGCAACCCCGCGTGGTGCCCCTGGCAGCTGGGACTGGCCTCGGCCCTGTCGCGCAGTGCTCCCGACCGGGCGGTGCGCCACGCCCGGGACGCGGTGAAGCGGGCCCGGGACTTCGGCGCGGCATCCGCGATCGGCCAGGCGCTCCACGCACAGGCGGAGGTGACGGGAGGCGAGGCGGGGCTCGACCTGCACGCGCAGGCCGTCGACCATCTGCAACAGTCGCCCGCCGCGTACGAACTGGCCCGTGCCCTGGTCGGCCACGGTGCCGCGCTGGCCCGCGACGGCCGTCTGCACCACGCCGCCGACCGGCTCTACCAAGGCCTGGAGGGCGCGGTGCACTGTGGTGCCGAAGGCCTCGCCGCCCGGGCCAGGAGGGAACTGTCCGCAGCCGGACTGCGGCCGCTGCCCCTGCGCTACGCACAGACGGACACGCTCACCGCGCGGGAACGCAAGGCCGCCGAGATGACGGTGGGGGGCCACGCCTCGGCGGTCGTGGCCAAGGAACTGCACCTCACCGAGGAGGGCGTGCGGCAGCTGCTCTCGTCCGTCTACCGCAAGATCGGCACGGACGCGACGGGCCTGGCCGCGGCGCTGGAGACGTTCCCCAGGCCGCGGCCGTGACAGGTGTCCGTCCCGGGCACGCCGTCGAGCAACGCCCGGACGGCTCCGCACCGCACCGGTGCCCGTTTCACCGCGGCCGCGCATTGTGCTGCGCCCGATGCCCCATCGACTCCCAGAACGCCCGCAACTGCGCGGTGCTCGTACGGCGCTGCCAGGACGCCTTGGGGTGCAGGCCCGAGCGGGAGGGGGACAGGAGGGTGGCCTGGGCGCGGCAGAAGGCCTCGCCGAGTTCGACGCGCTGGCCGTCGAGGCCCTTGGGCGGGTAGGGGCACAGTTCGAAGGCGCAGTCGTCGCGGCAGTTGGAGCCCGCCTGGGAGGACGCCGTGCGGACGGTGGTACGGCCGGGGTCGAGCGGGCTGCGGTCCAGGGTGAGGCAGGGCGGCAGGTCGGGGCGGGCGGTGTGCTGCAGGCGGCGGATGCGGTCGGTGGGCCAGTCGCCGCGCTCGGCCAGGTTGAGCAGCAGCAGCACGTCGGCGAGCAGCTGCTGCGCGCTCGGGTGGAGGGCGCTCCAGCCGGTGGAGGGCGGGATCCAGAGGTTGTGCTTGCGGGCCTCGCCCCGGGCCGTCTGGGAGCCGACGTGCGCGGCGACGCCCGACTCGTCGACCCACAGGAACCGTTCGGGCTGCCGGGTCTCGAGCGCCCACACGCACAGCTTCCCGGCCGCCGTCACGAAGGGGTGCTCCGGTTCGCCGTCCGGCCGGGCCAGCCATTGACGGACCTGCTGGGCGGGGTCGGAACCGTGGCCGCTCGCCGGGCGGGGGGCCGTGGCGCCGTCGGGCAGGTCCCAGAGGGTCAGCGCGTGCAGCAGTGTGAGGCGGGTGAACCAGAAGCGGGTGCGCTTGAGCATGTCCCAGGCCTGCTCGCTGAGGTACTCGCGGGCTTCGGACCGGGCGTGCGGATGACGGTGCCGCCGGTTCGCCGCGTACTTGAAGCCCTGCGCGAGTGCCACCTCCACGTTGAGGTCGAGTCCGGCGCGCGCGTTGGGGCTGTCCTCGGGAATGCCGACGCGGCGCACCCAGCTCTCCAGGAAGGCGTACGGCGTGTCCTGGTGCCGGTGGGTGGTGACCGAGCCGACGAGCAGCGGGACCAGCCAGGCGCACAGGGTGTTGTCCCGCCACTGCCGTTCCTCGGCCTCGCGGTCCTCACGCTCCCGCCGGCGTTCCTGACGCCGCTGCTGCTCACGTTCCTTCAGTTCCCGCTTCATACGGGCGACCTGGCCCTCGCCGTGCCGGCGGCGTCGGCTCTCGCGCTCGCCGACGACCTCGGGCTGCTGGCCGCCCCAGATCTCCTCCGTCCAGTCGGACTCCCGCTCCACCCGTCCGCTCTCCACCACCTGCGGTCCCCGCAGTCTGGGCTGGAGCGCCTCGAAGGCGAGGTCGCCGCCCGCGCCGATCTCCTGCGCGATGGCGAGACGGACGGCGTACGAGGGCTCCAGGCGCGCGATCTCGAACAGTTCCAGGTAGGCGGGCCGGAGGGTCTGACGCTGGGCGACTCCGCGCATGGCCTCGCCGAACCGGGTCACGAGCAGGGCCTTGGCGGTTTGCAGGGTGTGCGGGTCGCGGGCCCGCAGGTCCGGCCAGGAGGTGCACAGCCGCATGGCGATCAGGTGCTGCTCCGGCTCGGCGTCGACGCTGTCGATCTCCAGGGCGGCCGCATAGAGCTCCAGGGCCTTGCTGTGCAGGGTGCGGCCGAAGAGGGGACGCACCTCCTGCCGGTCGCCGTCGCCGGGGCCGGAGTTGCGGGCCGTCTGAGCCTGGCAGGCGGCCTCCATCAGCAGGTCACGGGCAGCGCTCACCGGGCACCAGCACGTCCCGTCCGGACCCGCCGCGCCCGGCTCCTCGTGGACGCACGCGCCGTCGGGCAGCCGGGAGTGCAGCACCATGGCGATGAGCAGCTCCCGGCCCGGTCTTTGCAGGGCCGCCGGGAAGAACGAGCCCTCCCGGGGTTCTGCCGGGACGTCGGGGTGGATCACCGCGTTCAGGAAACGGGCCCCCAGCTGGGCCTGGATCACACTGTGCTGGAAACGGACGCGGTCGCCGCCCAGCTCGACCAGCTCCATCCGGGCTCCCCAGTGGGCGGCGAGCCTGAGGTCGATGCCACTGTCGCCGACCCTGCGGGCCAGTTCACGGACGATCTCGGGGAAGCGGGAGCGGCCCGGGTCCTGCTCGTCGACCACGTCGGCGAACCGCACCTCGGAGGTGTCGAGGGCGAGTCCCACGCACGCGAGCGCGGACAGGTAGTGGACGGTCGAGCGGCGCTCCTCCGGGGAAAGCGGCAGGTGCGGCCGGAAGCGGCCATTGATGAGGGCGCTGAGCCAGGTTTCGAACAGATGGAACCGCAGGGATGCCCGGTCGCCGCCCCGGGTCTCCACCGCCTCCTCCTCCGTCGGGACGCTGAGGGCGCGCTCCAGCAGCCCCTGCTCGTGCAGTTCGGCGGCGATCTCCAGGTAGGTCGGGGCCTCGGCGATGCCCGCCCGCTCGACGATCCAGTCCAGCCGCTGCCGGTCCTCCCCGGCGCCCCCGGACGAGATGTAGGTGAGGGCGGCCTCCTCGCTCAGCGGCTCCAGTTCGGTCAGCGAGGCCTCCATGCCGCGCAGGGAATCGTGCGGCCGGGAGGTGATGATCAGCGGCAGGCCCTCCTCGTTGGCACGGCGGATGGCCAGCCGGATGATGGTGTCGCGCTCCTCCGTCAGGTCGCCGCCGGTGAGCGCCTCCTCCAGACCGTCGGCGAGCACCACGATCCGCCCCTGCTGGCTCAGCCGCCGCCACACCTTCTCCGCTTCCGCGCCGGAGCGGATGGTGCCCTGCACCTCCCGGCAGAAGCGCTCGAAGGCCAGCTCGCGGAAGTCCAGCTTCGTGTCGGCGGCGCGCAGCCGCAGCGGCACGGGCACCGCCCCGCGTTCGGCGAGCCGCTGGGTCAGCAGCACGACCAGCGCCGTCTTGCCGGTGCCGATGCCGCCGACGACGACGTGCGTACGGCGGAAGCGGCGGTCGCGCAGGTCCTCCATGAGGACGGAGCAGAGCTGGTCGCGGCCGACGACCCGCCCGAAGATGCCGCCCGCGGTCTCCACGAGCTCGTGCGGGTCCTCCAGTGCCTTGCGCACGTAGGCCCGGCGCACATACCTGAAACGGAAGAACAGATAGGTGACGGTCGCCAGGGCGAGGGTGAGGAACGGCATGAAGAGCGACTGCAGGACGGTGCAGCTGAAACCGTCCGCCTTGCACTGCTGGTCGATCCATCGGACGGGGGATTCGAAGCCTTTCTCCTGCGGCAGGGTGATGAGGGCCGTGATGGCCAGGAACAGCAGGAGCAGTGCCCCGAGAAACGTCAGCACCAGCAGGGCCACGTACCCGCCGTTCTTGCGGACCCGCCAGGTCCTGGTGCGGTCGTAGCCCTGCCGCATCAGCCGGCGCCGGTGCAGGGCACCGCGGACCCCGAGCCCGTCGCGCAGCACCCGCCCGAGCCGCCGGTGCGGTGCTCCTCCTCCTTCGCTCACCCTGTGAGGCTTCCGCCGTGCGGGACGGTTCGGGCACGGGCGGCCTCGGATTCACCCGACGGAAGCGCCGCGGGCACCCGCCACCCGGCCGTATGGCGCCAGTGCCGCGCGAGCGGCAGCCGGGTGCTTCCGCCTCGACTCCCCTCAACGGCCGCGTGCTTGACGCTGAACCGTTTCACTGCTTCCCTCGAACGGCCGCCTATGGGAGCGCTCCCAGCCCATCCCTGCGGTCCATCCCTACGTGAAAGGGAATCCCGTGCAGACCTCCCCCCACACCTTCCCGAGACACGCCGTGCCGGCCCTCCTCGCCGCCGTGCTCATGGCCTGCCTGCTCTCCTGGGCGGACGGCTCGCCCGCGCAGGCCGCCGCTGCGCAGCCCGGATTCACCGGCACCACGGTGACGGCTGCCGCCCCCGGACAGCCGGGCGACCCGAACATCAAGTTCGTCGGCCGCTGGGACACCACCGGCTCGACCACCGCCTACACCCCGTACTGGGCGGGTGCCTACTACCGGGCGGGCTTCACCGGCCGGACGGTCAAGCTGAAGCAACGGAACACGATCGACCTGTGGGCGCGGATCGACAACGGTCCGGTGCGGTTCTACGACGACGTCAGGGGGACGGTGAACCTGACCCCGACGGCCCTGGCCCCCGGCAACCACACGCTCCAGGTCAACTACCAGGTGGTGGCCGGGTCCTACAAGGGCGACGCCGTCTTCCAGGGTCTGGTCCTGGACAGTGGCGCGACGACGTTCGCACCACCGGCCCCGGCCAAGCTGGTCGAGTTCGTCGGCGACTCCATCACCGTGGGCACGACGAGCTCGCAGAACGCCCGTACCGCGTACGGCTGGCTGATCGGGGAGCGGCTGGGCGTGGAGCACACGCAGATCGCGCAGGGCGGGGCATGTCTGGTCGCCGCGGCGGACGGATGCGTGGGGCTGGAGCGGCAGTTCACCAAGCTCAACCCGAACGCGGCGACGCCCGACTGGAACTTCTCCCGCTACCGGGCCGACGCGGTCGTCATCAATCTCGGCACCAACGATGTCGGGCACGGGGTGAGTGCGGCGCAGTTCCAGTCGGCGTACAGCAGCCTGCTGCGCAAGGTGCGGGCCGCGTATCCGCAGGCGTGGATCTTCGCTTTGGAGACGTTCCGCGGGCGGTTCGTCCCGCAGACAGAGGCCGCGGTGAAGGCCGCCGTGGCCGCGGGTGACACGCGGGTGTCCTTCGTCGACACGACCGGCTGGCTGGGGTCGGGCGATCTGACGGACTCGGTGCATCCCAACGACCGCGGGCACCGGGTCATCGCCGACCGGCTGGCGCCGGTCATCGCGGCGCGGATCGGCTCGTAGCGGGCCTGAAGGTCAGGGGGCGGGTCTCACATCGGGCCGGGGCCCGCTCCTCCCTTGAGACGTTCCAGGTCCGAGGGGCGGACCTGGATGACGACCAGGGCGATCAGCGCGGCCACCGCGGTGAAGATCGCCGCCATGATGAAGGCGGCCGACACACCTGCGGTGAGGACCTCGTCGGACCAGGGCTTGGGCAGTTGCCCGGTCTGTTCGAAGCGGATGCGTTCGGCCGGGGTCGCCTGCCGGAGGAAGTCCGGGACCTGCCGGTTCGCCTCGTTGGTGCTGGCCGTGCCGAACATCGTGACGAGGATGGACAGGCCGAGAGAGCCGCCGACCTGCTGGGTGGCGTTGAGGAGCCCGGAGGCCGCACCGGTCTCCGGCGTGGACACGTTGGACAGCGCCATGAGGGTCAGTGACACGAACTCCATGCCCATGCCCAGGCTGAACACGAGCATCGGGCCGAGGACGCTGCCCGCGTACGTGGAGTGAACGTCGGTCAGGGTCAGCCAGGCCAGGCCGGCCGCCGCCAGGATCGCGCCCACCACCATGAACGGCTTGGGCCCGTAGATGGGCAGGAACCGCGAGGCCAGTCCGGCTCCGACGGCGATGACCGCACTGACCGGCAGGAAGGCAAGTCCCGCCGCGAGCGGGCTGAACCCGAGCACGTCCTGCACGAAGAGCGTGAGGAAGAAGAACATGCCGAAGATGGCGGCGGCCAGGCACAGCATGATGCCGTAGGTGCCCGCACGGTTGCGGTCGGCGAACATGTGCAGCGGCGTGATGGGTTGTTTCGAACGCCGCTCGATCATGATGAAGGCCGCCAGGACCACGACCGCCCCGGCGAATGAGGCGACGGTCAGGGCATCGCGCCAGCCTTCCTGCGCTGCTCTGATGAAGCCGTAGACGAGCAGCACCATGCCCGCGGTCGAGGTGAGTGCGCCGGCGATGTCGAAACGCCCGGGGTGGCGTTCGGACTCCCTGATGAAGCGCGGTGTGGCGAGCACGATGAGCAGGCCGATGGGCACGTTGACGAACAGCACCCACCGCCAGTTCAGCCACTCCACCAGCATGCCTCCGGCGAGCAGGCCGATCGCGCCGCCGCCGGCCGAGACCGCGGCGAAGACCCCGAAGGCCCGGTTGCGTTCCGGCCCCTCGCGGAAGGTGGTGCTGATCAGGGCGAGCGAGGTCGGGGAGGCGATGGCGCCGCCCACGCCCTGCAGGGCGCGTGCGCCGAGGAGTTGGCCGGAGTTCTGGGCGAATCCGCCGAGCAGCGAGGCGAGCGCGAAGAGCAGCACGCCGAAGATGAAGACGCGCCGCCGGCCGAGGATGTCGCCGGCCCGGCCGCCGAGCAGCAGCAGACCGCCGAAGGTGAGGGTGTAGGCGTTGACCACCCAGGACAGACTGGTGGTGGAGAAGTCCAGCGCACTCTGGATGTGGGGCAGCGCGATGTTCACGATGGTGATGTCGAGGACCACCATCAACTGGCACGAGGCGATGACGAGAAGTGCCATCGTGCTTCCGCCACCACCGGATTCCCTGGTGGTGGTCGTCTGTGGTGAAGCCGGCTGCGGGCTGCTGCCTGCGGTGTCCACCGTTCGACGGTACGCCCGGCCCTCGCGCCCCACCAATCGATCACCGTCGGCCCGGCAGCGGCTGGTCGGGGGGCAGCGGTTCCTCGACCCCGAGTTCGCGCTGGACGCGGGAGCCGATCCGCTGACCCGCACGAGGAAGGTGCTGCGGCTGCCCGCCGACGGTAGGCAACCACCTGTCGGCGATCACGCGGAAGACCGGTGGCCGCAACCGGATCGACGCGGCGCGCCCCGGACCCTCGTGCCCGGTCCCGGGATCCGACACGAGCATCCCGGCACGGGTGGGCCGCCGACCAGCACCTTTCGTCACGCGTACGGTGTGGAGGCGTCATCCCGGGGACCGTGCGGAACGCCGATGCGGCCCGGGTGTTCGGCTCCGGTCCTCGCAGCTCAGCGGCCCCCGCGGATGAGGCCCGTCAGATACCGCCACAGCGAGGAGCGCTGCCGGGCGGACGGGTCCGGCAGGACATCCTCGGCCACCCCGGGTGCGGGGTCGTCCGCCCACGGCCGCGGGGGCGGCGCGGAGGCGAGTTCGTAGTGCACGGGCAGGGAGCGCAGGCCGCGCATGAACGGCGAGGAGCGCCACGGCAGTTGGTCGGCGGGCAGGGCGAGGTCGAGGTGGTCGAACCGCTCGAACAGGCGCCCCACCCCGGCCGCGGCGACCGCGGAGGCGAGCTCCCGCGCCGGGCACTGGCGCGGCCCGGCTCCCCAGGACAGGTGGGCCCGGGTGCTGATGGTGGTGCCCGAGGCGACGTGGTCGGCGAAGAGCGGGTCGGCGTGGGCGGCGCCCGGGGAGACCCACACGGGCTCGCCGGCCCTGATCGTGTAGTTGCCGAGGGGGGTGTCCCGGGCTGCGAAACGCGGGACGAAGTTGACCAGGGGCGGCTTGCGCATGACGACCCGGTTCATGCTTTCCCTCACCATCCCGGCGGACAGGCTGGCGCGCACGCTGCCCTCGCCCGAGATGACCTCCACGACGGTGTTGGAGATGAGGATGCCGACGTGGTCGGACGTCATGCCGAGCAGCATGAACAGCTCGCGGGCGAGCTGGTCGAGCGAGAGGTCCCGGTGGGCGGCCAGCAGGTAGGAGGGGAAGTCGTCGCCCGGCTTCTGGAGCTTCAGCGCGGCCAGTTCGGCCAGTGTCGCCAGCAGGCGCTCCAGCGCGGCCTCGGCGTCCTGGCCCGCGTCGAGCACGCGCCACATGTCCATCAGCGCGTCGTCGCCCTGCGAGCCGGGGAAGCCCAGCAGATGGCTGGCCACCATCAGCGGCAGCGGCCGGGAGAACTGCGCGGACAGGTCCGCCACGCCCGTCTTTCCCCCCTGTCCGACGAGGGTGATCAGTTCGTCGGCGTAGGCGGTGACGGCTGACTTCAGGCGCTTGGCCTGGGGGTGGCGGGGGTCCTGGAAGGGCTTGAGGGCGACGTCCCACGCGCTGCGCAGCGGCCGGTAGCCGGGGCCGCCCTGGATCAGGATGTGGTTGACCTCCAGGGAGGGTCCGAGCGGCCAGTCGGCCGGCACCCTGCCCTCGGTGCGGGCCCGCCAGTTCTCCAGGCCCTTGGGCCATCCGTCGTCGTCCTGGAGCACCTGGAGCGACTCGCGGTAACCGAGGACCAGCCAGGCCGGCACCCCCAGCAGATCGACCGGCGCGACCGGGCCGTGCTGCTGTCGCAGCCGTTCGTACACGAGCGCGGGGCGTGTCTCGTAGTCCCTGGTCAGCAGCGGTTCGGGAGCGAGCGTCTCCAGTCCCGTGCCCTCCAGGTCCACGGATCCGCCGTCACCCCGCTGGGATTCCATCCTCTTGCCACCCTCCGACACGCCCTGTACCGGCACACCATCAGCCGGTAGCCGGAAACGGTGGGGACCCTACCCCAGGCTGAACTCGCGGGTAACGGCCGGGGGTGGGTGGCGGGGACGGCCCGGTCCGGGTCAGGCGGCCGTGTAACCGAGTTGACGGCGCATGTAGGGCGTCATGAGGCTCTTGGCCTTGGCCAGGGTGGTGGTGCGGCTGCCGAGGACGGCGGACTCGCCGCCCGGCACGGGCAGCACGGTCAGTCCGTCGGCGGGCCCGAAGGGCACGATGAGCGGGGTGCGCCGAGTCGGGCGGTAGAGGCGCGGTTCCCTGCGGTGTTTGCCTGAACTTCGCAGGTAGGTACGGATGTTGTGGGCGGCGGTGTCGGCCTGGGCGAGGGCGGCCGGGGTGACCTTGAGTTCGCTGACGTCGTTCACGTCGCCGACGGCGAACACGTCCGGCCTGCCCTCCACCCGGAGCGTGGGGTCGACCTTCACGCGGCCGGCCGCGTTGAGCCAGTCGCCGTGTCCGGCCAGGCGCAGCCAGAGCGTGTTGGGGGTGGTGCCCGTCGCCCAGAAGGACAGGTCGGCCTCGACGATCGTGCCGCGGGCGTCGCGGTAGGTGCCGAATTCCGTGCCGGGCGACATGAAGGAGTCGAGCCGCACCTCCACGTCGTGGGACTCCAGCCAGGCCAGGGCCTTGCGTCCCGGGCGGGTGGTGCCCGCCGAGTCGAGCAGCGCGGACCCGGAGTGGGCGAGGGTGACCCGGGCGTCCGGGCGGGCGAGGCGGATCTCGGCGCTGAGTTCGACGCCGCCCGGGCCGCCGCCGACGACCAGGACGTGCTCGGCCGTGGCGACGTCGCGCTGGTGCTCGGCGAACGACTTGGCCGCTTCTTCGGTGGTGGTGCCGGTGAAGCGGGCGGGCTCGGGGTAGTCGGCGCCGGTGGCGATCACGACCACGTCGTACGGCAGCCGCTCGCCGGTGGCGAGGACGACCTGCCGCTCGGCGGTGTCGACGCGGACGGCCTTGCCGGTGACCAGGCGGCCGTGGCGCAGCAGCCGGTCGTAGGGGATGAAGGGCGCGTGCGTCCACTCGGGGTGCACCCCGGCGCGCAGGGAGGCGATGCGGTGGAAGAAGACCTCCTTGCGGTCCACCAGCGTGACCCGGGCCGTGCCGTCGAGCCGCCTGGCCAGCCGGACACCGGCGTAGCCGCCGCCGATCACCACTACGTCGCCGTCATGCACACCGAGTCTCCTGTACCTGGTGAGGGGAGCGAGGGCCGCCGCGGACGGGCCCCGCTCGGATCGGCCCCCGGCGGCCACTCGACTGACGTGACAGTAGCGATTGAAAGTTAAAGGGATTCCGGGGTTCCGTGCATGTTCCGTGAAGGGATCGTCACCTGAGCGGCCGTCACTTCCCCCAGATCTTCCGGTAGGACTCCCGGTAGCCCGACGGGTCCCAGGCCGTGGCCCCTTCGCTGTTGTCGGCCGTCGCGATGTGCACGGGGGCCACGTACCCGCTGTCGGGGCGGCCGGAGAAGGCGCGGTTGAACTCGTCGACGATCTGCCAGCCCTGGAGGGACAGCGGTTCGGGCACGGTGGCGGCCTGGTACTGCTCGCTGTTGACGCGCTGGAAGGCGGACGGGTCACCGTCCCCGGCCCCGATGTTGAAGGGCGGGCCGGAGCCCTTCTCACCGGCGGCGCGGAAGGCGGGGGCGGCGTCGGCGAAGTACAGGTCGTTGATGGCCACGGAGTGGGTCCAGCGGTCCTGGAAGCGGGAGAGCAGGGAGGAGATCTCCCGGGGGGTACGGCTGCTCGCGTCGGGGATCGGGATGTTCTCCACCGAGAGCAGCCGCACGCCCTGGCAGTCGGCCAGTTCCTCGCGGATCAGGTCGGACTTGTTCCGGGCGAAGGGGATCGACGCGTCGGTGATGAGCACGACCCCGGCGCGGCCGTTGGAGTCGGAGATGATCCACTGCGCGCTGATGCGGGCCACGTCCTCGACGCGGGTGGTGACGTTGGTGAAGAGGTCGGGCCGGCGGCTGGGGCCGGGGTCGGGGACCGCGTGCCAGCCGATCAGCGGGATGCCCTGGGCGTTGGCCCGGGCGGTCTGCTGGGCCGTCGAGTCGGGATCGAACCCGCCGATGACGATGCCCGAGGGCCGCAGGGCGACGGCTTCGCTCATGGCCGCCTGGATTCCGGCCGGGGTGCCGCCGCCGTCGATCACCCGGACGTTCCAGCCGATGGCACGGGCGGCGTCGCGCACTCCGTCGGCCGCGCCCGCGACACCGGGGTTCGTCATGGTCTGGGCGACGTAGACGAGGGTCTTGCCGGACACCGCCCGGGGGCCGCTGGTGGGTCCGCCCCAGGGGATGTCGGTCCGCTCGGCCCGGGTGACGGCTTCCCGGGCCCGGGTGTGGACGGCGGGGCAGCCGCTCGGGCCGGTGGTGCTCTCGTCCGTGTCGTCGGAGGAGCCGCGTTCGCAGCCGGTGAGGACGGCGACCGTGGCCAGCAGGGCGCAGGAGGCGAGCCGCGCGGCGCGGACTGCGGGGGCGGCCTTGCGGGTGTGGTGCACGGGAGCTCCAGTGAGGGGATCGACGCGGCGGGGCGAGCCGTAGGGGTCAGGGCGGGGCCGTGCCGCCCTCCCGCGCGGGAGAGGACGGGGGCGGCGCGGCGGGCGTGTCGCGGGCCGCGCCGCCGCGCAGCCGGCGGCGGGCGGCGTATCCGGCCAGGCCCACGGCGATGAGCAGGGTGCCGCCGTTGAACAGCGGGACCGTCCAGAACTCGGCGCCCAGCTGGGCGATGCCGGTGAGACCGACGGCTAGCACGGCGACGGCGACGACGGTGCCGAGGGCGTTGGGCCGGCCGGGTTTGATCGCCGTGGAGCCGAGGAGGGCGCCGACGAAGGCGGGCAGCAGGTAGTCGAGGCCGACGCTCGGGTTGCCGATCTGCTGCTGGGCGGCGAGCAGCACCCCGGCGAAGCCGACGATCAGGCCCGAGGCGGCGAACGCGTAGACGGTGTACCTGCGGGTCGGGATGCCCACGAGGTCGGCGGCGCGCGGGTTCGACCCGACGACGTACAGGTACCGGCCGAGCGGCAGCCGCTCCAGCACCAGCCAGAGGGCGGCCGCGAGGGCGAGCACGTAGAAGGCGGGGACCGGGAGGCCGAGGAACGAGGAGTCGTAGAGGTCGGTGAACCCGGAGGGCAGGCCCTGCGGGCCGGGGACGATCCGGCCGCCGTCGGTGATCCAGCCGGTCACGGCGTACATCATGCTGCCGGTACCCAGGGTGGCGATGAAGGAGTCGATCCGGCCGAACTCGACGATGACACCGTTGAGGACGCCCACGACCAGCCCTCCGGCGAGCACGGTGAGGCAGGCGAGCGGCCAGGGCCAGCCCTCGTTGACGACGAGCTGCAGCACCATCACATGGGCCAGGCCCAGGCCGTAGCCGATGGAGAGGTCGAACGCGCCGGTGACGACAGGCACCATGGCGGCGAGCGCGAGGACGGCCGGGATCGACTGGTTGGACAGGATGGAGTCGAGGGTGTCCAGCGTGGGGAAGGTGTCCGGCAGGGCGAGGGAGAAGGCCAGGTAGAGCAGGGCGGTAAGGGCGAGCAGGCCGTAGGCGCCGATGTGGTGGCCGCCGGGACGGCGTCGCGGCCGGGCCGGGGGCATCACTGGTGCCCGGCCGGGGACGGGGGCATGGCCGAGGCCGCCCGGGTGAGTCCGGCGACGGTGAGCGCGGGGCCGCTCAGCTCGGCCGTCACGGTTCCGCGCACGAAGACCAGGGTGCGCCGGCACACGCTCGCCACCTCCTCGAAGTCGGTCGACAGCAGCAGCACCGCGAGGCCCGCCTCCAGCGCCTCGTGGAGCAGGTCGTGGATCGCGGCCTTGGCGCCGATGTCGACGCTCGCGGTGGGCTCCTCCAGGATCAGCAGCCGCAGGTCCGTCCGCAGCCAGCGGCCGAGCATGACCTTCTGCTGGTTGCCGCCGGACAGTGTGGCGATGGGCGTCTCGCTGTCGCGGGGGCGCACCGAGAAGCGGTCCATCAGGGCGGCGGCCCGGGCCCGTTCGCCGCCGGGGCCGATCCAGCGCGGTGCGGGCAGGCCTCCCGCGCGGGGGTTGGCCAGGAGGTTCTCCCGCACGGTCAGCTCGGCGAGGCAGCCTTCCCGCAGCCGGTCGCCCGGCACCAGGCCGACCCCGAGGGCGACGGCCTCCGCAACCGTACGGGGGTGGTACGGCCGTCCGTGCAGCACGGCCCGCCCGTCCAGGAGGGGGCGGGCACCGGCGAGGGCGCGGCCCAGGTCCATGTGCCCGGCGTCGGAGAGGCCGACCAGGCCGAGGACCTCCCCGGCGGCCAGTTCGAGGGTCACGGGCCCGGCCCGGGCGGTGCGCACGCCGTCGAGGGTCAGGACGGGGGGTGCGCCGGCCGCTGTTCCGGCACGGCGGCGGGCGACCGGTCCGTCCGTCTCGCCGACGATGTCGTGAACCAGACGCGCGGGGCTGCGCTCGGCGAGCCGGCCGTGACTGACCAGCCGGCCGTCGCGCAGGACGGCGAAGGTGTCGGCGACGCGGTAGACCTCGTCCAGGCGGTGGCTGACGTAGAGGACCGCGTGTCCGCGGTCACGCAGGTCGTGCAGGACACGGAAGAGCCGGGCGCAGTCCGCAGCGGGCAGGCGGGCGGTCGGCTCGTCGAGGACGATCAGCCGCGCGCGGGCGGCCAGGGCCCGGGCGATCGCCACCAGCGAGCGGTCGGCGGGGGCGAGATCGGAGACCGGCGTGTCCGGATCGAGGTGCGCGGCGACGACCCGCAGGGCCTCGGCGCAGCGCGCGCGGGTGCGCCGCCAGGAGATCAGCCCGGACCGGCGCCCGTACCCGGTGGTCAGGGCGATGTTCTCGGCCACCGTCATCCACTCCACGAGACCGAGGTCCTGGTGGATGAACGACATCGCCCGGGCGGCGGTGGGGCTGCCGAGGGGTTCCCCGGCGACAGTGACCTGCCCCGCGTCGGCGTGGTGGACTCCGGCGAGGATCTTGATGAGGGTGGACTTCCCGGCGCCGTTGGGCCCGAGAAGGGCCAGGACGCTGCCGGGATGGACGTCGAGGTCGGCGCCGGCCAGCGCGACGGTGCCGCCGAACCGCTTGCTGAGTCCGCGGATCCGGACCAGGGGTTCCGGCCCGAAGGGCGAAGCCGTCTCCGGGGGCGTGTCGGGAGCGTCGCGCACTCGATCAAATTACAGCATTCCGGGCATTTTTCAGCCTGCTGTGGCTCCGGTGGGGAGTGGCCTCCCCGGCCCCCGGCCGATGGTCGCCTCACACCGTGTCGAGCCCGCACTCGGCCCAGATGACCTTGCCCTCGGGCAGGTAGCGCGTGCCCCAGCTCTGCGACAGCTGCGCGACGAGGAACAGGCCGCGTCCGCCCTCGTCCGTACTGGCCGCCCGGCGCAGGTGCGGTGCGGTGTTGCTGGCGTCGGAGACCTCGCAGATCAGGGTCCGGTCATACAGCAGTCGCACCCGGATGGGCTCGGCGCCGTGCCGGACGGCGTTGGTGATCAGCTCGCTGAGGATCAGCTCCGCGGCGAACGCGGCCTCGTCGAGCCCCCGGTCGGACAGCCACCGCACGGCGGACGCCCGTACCTCGCCGACGAGAGCCGGGTCGGCGGACAGCTCCCAGGCGGCGATGCGGCCGGGGTCCAGGGCGTGGACGCGGGCGACGAGCAGGGCGATGTCGTCGTGCGGGTGCGCGGGCGCCACGGTGTCCAGGACAACCTGGCAGGTCTCCTCCGGGGCCCGCTCGGGGTGGGCCAGGGCCTCGCGCAACTGCTCCAGGACCACGTCGACGTCGCGGTGCCGGTCCTCGATGAGCCCGTCGGTGTACAGCACGAGCTGGCTGCCCTCGGGAAGGTCGACCTCGACGGCGTCGAAGGGCAGGCCCCCGAGACCGAGCGGAGGCCCGGCCGGCAGGTCGGGGTAGGTCACGGTGCCGTCGGGGCGGACGAGCGCGGGGGGCGGGTGGCCGGCGCGGGCCATCAGACACGTCTGGGCCGCCGGGTCGTAGACGGCGTAGAGGCAGGTCGCACCGATGACGCCGGCGCCCTTGCCGTCGGGGTCCTCCCGGTCGAGGCGGCCCACGAGGTTGTCCAGGTGGGTGAGGACCTCGTCCGGCGGGAAGTCGAGCTCGGCGAAGCTGCGGGCGGCGGTGCGCAGCCGCCCCATGGTGGCCGCGGAGAGCATGCCGTGGCCGACGACGTCGCCGACGAGGAGACCGACGCGGGTGCCGGGCAAGGGGATGACGTCGTACCAGTCGCCGCCCACGTCCGACTCGGCGGGCAGGTAGCGGTGGGCGACCTCGACGGCGTCCTGGTCGGGCAGGCCGTGCGGGAGGAGCCGCCGCTGGAGGGCCAGGACCATGGTGCGTTCATGGGTGTAGCGCCGGGCGTTGTCGATGGACAGGGCGGCGCGGGAGGCCAGTTCCTGGGCGAGGGAGCGGTCGTCGTCGCCGAAGGAGCCCCCCGCGCGGTAGAAGCAGGCGACGCCCAGGACGACACCGCGGGCGAGCAGGGGCACCGCGATGAGGGAGTGCACGTGGGCCAGCAGGCGTGCGGTCGGCTCGGGGTCCTGGGCGAGCCAGCCCGCGGCGGCCTTCAGGTCCGGTTCCAGCACGGCCTCACCGCTGCTGAGGCAGCGCAGCTGGGGCGTGGCCGGGCCGAAGTCGATGCGCTTGCCGGCCGGCGTGAAGGGCAGACCCTCGCGGATGCCGTGGACGACCGTGCGGCGCAGGTCGGCGAGGGGGTCGGCGGACTCCTCGCCACGCAGCACGGCGTCGGGCAGGTCGATGGTGACGAAGTCGGCCAGTCCGGGGACCGCGGTCTCGGCCAGTTCCTCGGCGGTGCGGCGCACGTCCAGGGTGGTGCCGATGCGGGTGCTGGCCTCGGACAGCAGCTCCAGGCGGCGGCGCGCCGCGAGGGCGTAGGCCCCGACCTGCGGCTCCCCCAGCATCACCAGACCCCGGGCCGGGAAGGCCGCCTCGGACTGCCCGCCCGCGGCGCTCCCGCCTCCGTCGGCCGCGAGGGCCCCGTCGGGCTCGGGAACACCCCGGGCCCCGCCGCCCGGGACGGCGGCATCGGACTCGCCGCGACGCCGACCGCTGCCGGTGCCAGACGCAGCGCCATCGGGATGTTGTAGGTCGAGGCGTCGGTGTCCATCTGGTTGAGCACCCACATACTCTGCTGCGCCAGAGACAGCGGAATGCACCCTCACCGAACTCGCCCGCGCCGAGCACCCGCTCACGCCGCAGCGCTACGAGGTGGAGGCCAT
>NZ_JBEOXI010000019.1:4187-55105 GCF_040296465.1 Streptomyces sp. NPDC002130 | reverse complement strand
GGTCCCGGCCCCCCCACCGCCGCGAGCAAGATCACTTGATTTCGCTACCTCACGGGTTCCCTGTTGACCAGGGAACTCACCCGTCGAGAGAAGAGAGTGCCTTCCTCATCAGCGCCGTCCGGTCGGCCGCGGAGGTGACGTGCTCCAGACCGAAACCCAGCAGCACGGTGTCGTCCGTGGTGACCGCGCCGTACGTCTGGAACAGGGCGCCGGTGCGGGCCCAGTCCTTGAGGACGGCCGGACTTCCCGCGGGCGGTCCGGCCACCTTCCAGGCGCCGAGCGAGGTCTCGAAGCCCTCGGTCTCCTTCGCCGTGCCGCCGACGACGAGCGAGGCGTCGTCGGCGAGGACGCCGTGCCCGCCGCTGCCCGGGTCGGTGACGTAGCTGATGGAGAGCTCCACCGTCTTGCCGGCGTAGGCGCTCAGGTCGAAGTTCACCTGCTGCCAGCCGTTGGAGGCGCCGGTGAGGCTGTTCCACGTGCCGGTGGTGCCGGTCGCGGTGCAGCCGTCGGCCGCCACGGTCAGATAGTGCTTCAGCCAGGGGTGCTCGCCCACGTAGAAGCCGCCCTGGCACTCCGTCGGCACGGTGGTCCTGGTGGCGCCGCCCGCCTCGGGAAGGGTCGTCCAGTCGTCGGCGCCCGTGGTACGGGCCTCGATGACGGCGTGGTCGTAGCCGGGCTCGGTGTCCCACAGCAGCTGGGTGCGCAGGGTGGGCTTGTCGCCCGCCGTGACACCCGTGAGGTCCACGGTGCGGGTGAGGCGCTTGTAGGCGTCGTCGGTGTGGACGGCGGCTGCCATCGAGGAGCCCGCGTACGGGCCGTAGGGGCTGGCCGTGCCGGCGAACTGCCCGGCGCCCTTGCTCGCGAACTGCGGGAACGTGTCGGTGCGCAGTTCGTCGGAGGTGACGCTGTAGGTGCCGGCCTTGTCCAGCGGGTTGCCGGGGGCGGCGCCCAGCGGGCTGGTGACGCCGCTCAGGCCGCCGGAGCCGGTGAAGCCGGTGGCCCCGGGGGTGGCGGTGCGGGTGTAGGCGCCCAGGTAGTACTGGCTGAAGTCGTTCGACAGCGCGCCGCCGCCGAGGTCGACGTTGCCGCCCGCCTGCTCACCGGCCTCGATCAGCCGGCCGCCCTCGTTGAGGTAGGCCCGCAGCTGGAGCTGGGTGGCGTTACCCGGGACGCTCGCGCCCGTGTAGTGGACGACGGTGTCGAAGTGGCTCAGCACGCCCAGCGCGTCGGGTGCCCCCTGCTTGGCCACGTCCCAGACGACCGCCTTGCGGCCGCTCGCCCTGAGCGCGTCCACGTACGTCTGCGCCTGGGTGGCGGCAGCGCCCTCCTCGGCGACGACGAGGGTGTTCGCCCGGGGCCGCTCGGCGACGGTGTAGGTGAAGCGCTCACTGGAGAGCTTCTTGCCGTTCTTCGCCTCGCCGGTGAACCACACCTCGACCTTGTCGCCCGGCTCGCCGTCCTTGACCTTCGCCCGGTACTCGTCGAAGTAGAGGTTGTCCTCACCGCCGTAGGTCTCGCCGCCCTTCCAGGGCTTGAGCGCCATGTCCCAGGTGCGGCCGCCGTTGACGCGGTACTTGAGCTCCTTGTCGCGCACGGACTTCCGTACGACGGCGGAGACCTCCTGGTCGGCGCCGCGGGAGTACGACGTGGTGAACGCGGCCGGGGTGAAGTCGGCGGCGCTCAGGCCGACCGACGAGGACGGCCGGTCGGGGTGGGCCGCGGACTCGGCGACGGAGAGCGCGAACGGGACGTTCTTGGCGAACTCCTGCTGGATCAGCTTCTCGTCGTCCGGGAAGGTGAAGACCGACGCGCAGTCGGCCGCCTTCCACTTGTCGTCGGGGTAGAGGTCCGAGACCGTCTGACAGGTCGACATCTCGGGGGTGAACATCGCCAGGCCGTTGACGTTCGCCGCGTGGCCGTCCGCCTCACCGTTGGTGGTGTACAGCTCGGAGGAGAGCTGCGGGTGGTAGCCGGGGACCGCGGAGTTGTCGGGCGTACCGGCGAGCGCCTCGTACACGACGTCGTCCGGGGTGTGCGTGGCCACCTGCCAGCCGACCCCGTAGAGGAGGAGTTCGGCGGCGGAGTGGTAGTTGATGCCGTAGGTGAAGCCGATCCGCTTCTGGAAGGCGTCCAGGGCCTTGGTCTCCGGCTCGGAGCCCGGGCCCGCGCCGCGGTAGGTCTGGCTGGTGGGGTTGGGGGACGACCCCTCGTCGTCGTAGCCCCACTTGTAGGCGAAGTTGCGGTTGAGGTCGACGCCGTCGCCGGTGGTGATGGCACCGTCGCCGTTGACGTCCCGCAGGTTCTTGCGCCACTGGCGGTTGGCGGGGTCCGCGAAGGTGTAGTCGTAGCCGTCGGGGTTGGCCGACAGCAGGAACCACAGTTCGGTGGAGTCGACGATCTTCTTGACGCGCCGGTCCTTCTTGTAGTTGTCCAGGTAGTGGTGCATCAGACGCCGGGTCATCTCCGGCGTGATCCACTCGCGCGCGTGCTGGTTGGACATGTAGAGGACCGAGGGCTTGGAGCCGTCCTTCGTCTTCTTCGCGCCCTTGGTGAGCTTCAGCGCGAGGATGTCCTGGCCCTTGATGGTCTTGCCGATGGAGACGACCTTGGTGAGGTCCGGGTTCTCCTGGGCGGTGCGCAGGAGCTCCTCCCGCAGGCCGCCCTTTCCGCTGTACGGGCGGAACACGCCCTCGGCGGCGTCCTCGACGCGGGCGGCGGCCCGGGCGGAGACCTTGTGCTCGGTGAGGTCGACGCCCTGCTTCTCCAGCTTTTTCGCCTGCTGGTCCGTCAGGTAGGCCTCGACGGTCGCGGTGCCCTTCTCGGGCACCCGTTCACTCAGTTCGTGGCCGTCCTGACCGGCCGCCAGCAGCAGGGGTACCTGCTTCTGGGTGACCTCGGCGCGGAACACCTTGACCTCGTCCGGGTCGGACAAGGCCGGACTTTCCGGTTGTGCCTGGGCGATGGGTGCGAAGCTCGCTCCGCCGATCAGGAGCGCGCCGACAGCGAGGATCGATCTCGCTCTTCGTCTCATGAACCCCCCTAGCGTGGGTCCGCCACAGCAGCGAACAGATGCCAGGCTCATGACAGAGCATGATCGAGTCAAGGGTGCCTCAGCGACACGCAAAAGCCGGTGCCGGTCACCCAAATGGGCGCCGGCACCGGCTTTTTGACGTGATGTGGGATCAGCCCACCAGGTTGTCGGCCAGCTCGTCGCTGAGGTTGGCCTCCGTGCCCGGGATACCGAGGTCGGAGGCGCGCTTGTCGGCCATGGCCAGCAGGCGGCGGATCCGGCCGGCGACGGCGTCCTTGGTCAGCGGCGGGTCGGCGAGCGCGCCCAGCTCCTCCAGGGAGGCCTGCTTGTGCTCCATGCGCAGCCGGCCGGCGGCGGCGAGGTGCTCGGGCACGTCGTCGGCGAGGATCTCCAGGGCGCGCTGCACCCGCGCCCCGGCGGCGACGGCCGCGCGGGCCGAGCGCCGCAGGTTGGCGTCATCGAAGTTGGCGAGCCGGTTCGCCGTGGCGCGCACCTCGCGGCGCATCCGGCGCTCCTCCCAGGCCAGCACCGACTCGTGGGCGCCCAGGCGCGTCAGCAGCGCGCCGATCGCGTCACCGTCGCGGACGACGACCCGGTCCACGCCGCGCACCTCGCGGGCCTTGGCGCCGATCGACAGCCTGCGGGCGGCACCGACCAGGGCGAGCGCCGCCTCGGGGCCCGGGCAGGTCACCTCCAGGGAGGACGAGCGGCCCGGCTCGGTGAGCGAGCCGTGCGCCAGGAACGCGCCACGCCAGGCGGCCTCGGCGTCGCAGGTGGCCCCCGAGACCACCTGCGGGGGCAGGCCGCGGATCGGGCGGCCCCGCCCGTCGACCAGGCCGGTCTGGCGGGCGAGCTGGTCGCCGCCCGCCACCACCCGCACCACGTAGCGCGAGCCGCGGCGCAGCCCGCCCGGAGCCATCACGATCAGCTCGGAGCCGTGGCCGAAGATCTCCAGGATGTCCCGCTTGAGTCGGCGGGCCGCCATCGCCGTGTCCAGCTCCGCCTCGATCACGATCCGACCGCTCACCAGGTGGAGGCCGCCGGCGAACCGCAGGATGGCGGAGACCTCCGCCTTTCTGCAGCAGGTCCGGGTGACGGGGAGCCGGGAGATCTCGTCCTTCACCGCTGCCGTCATCGCCATGGGCCGATCCTTCCATGCATCCGAAAAATACGGTCGTACGCGGCGGCCAACAGCTCCGGGTCGTGCCTCGGGGTTCCGTCGGGTCTGGCCACCGGCGCCAGCTCGACCGCGGCCCCGAACCGCTTGGCGGCATCGGTCAGGGAGTCACGGTCGGGCACGGCGGCCTCGTCGGCCAGCACCACGTCCAGGGCGAGTTTAGGGGCGTGTCGTCCCAAAACCTCCAAATGACGCTGCGGGGAGAAGCCCTCGGTTTCTCCGGGCTGCGGCGCGAGGTTCAGGGAGAGTACCCGGCGGGCCTTGGTCTGCGTGAGCGCGTCCAGCAGCTCGGGCACGAGCAGGTGCGGGATGACCGAGGAGAACCAGGAGCCTGGGCCGAGCACCACCCAGTCGGCGTCCAGCACGGCCTCGACCGCCTCCGGCACGGCGGGCGGGTCGCACGGCACGAGGTGCACGGACTGCACCTCGCCCGGGGTGAGGGCGACGGTCGCCTGGCCGCGGACCGTGTCGACCTCCTCCGGGCGCGCCGGGTCATGGCCCTTGACCAGGGCCTGGAGCTCCAGCGGCACGGCGGACATCGGCAGCACCCGGCCCTGGGCGCCCAGCAGCCGTCCGACCAGGTCGAGGGCCTGTACATGGTCGCCGAGCTGCTCCCAGAGGGCGACGATCAGCAGGTTGCCGACCGCGTGCTCGTGCAGGTCGCCCTGGGACTGGAAGCGGTGCTGGATGACCCGGGCCCAGGTCTGGCCCCAGTCGTCGTCGCCGCACAGCGCGGCCAGCGCCTTGCGCAGGTCGCCGGGCGGCAGCACGCCGAGCTCGTCGCGCAGCCGGCCGCTGGAGCCGCCGTCGTCGGCCACGGTGACCACGGCGGTGAGGTCGCCGGTGATCCGGCGCAGCGCGGCGAGCGAGGCGGACAGGCCCATGCCGCCGCCGAGGGCGACGACCTTGGGCTGGGTGCCCCGGCGGCGCGGTCTGCCGCCCCGGGCCTCGGCGGGCCGGCCGCTCTTGCCGCCGGGGCTGCCCTTGCCCTCGGGCACCACTCGGCGCAGCCGGCTCAGCCGCGGTGTACGTGGTGTCATTCGCGTCCCATGTCCCGGTGTACGACCACCGTCTCCACACCTTCGGCGGCGAGCCGGGCGGCGAGCTTCTCGGACATGGCGACCGAACGGTGCTTGCCACCCGTGCAGCCCACGGCGATGGTCACATAGCGCTTGCCCTCACGGCGGTAGCCGGTGGCGATCAGCTGGAGGAGCTCCGTGTAGCGGTCGAGGAACTCCTTGGCGCCGGGCTGGTTGAAGACGTAGCCCGCGACCTCCTCGTTGAGGCCCGTGAAGGGGCGCAGCTCCGGGACCCAGTGCGGGTTCGGCAGGAAGCGGCAGTCGACGACGAGGTCGGCGTCGACAGGGAGGCCGTACTTGTAGCCGAACGACATGACCGTCGCCCGCAGCTCCGGCTCCTCCTCGCCGGCGAACTGGGCGTCCATCTTGGCGCGCAGCTCGTGCACGTTCAGGCTGGAGGTGTCGATCACCAGGTCGGCGTCGCCGCGCAGCTCGCGCAGCAGCTCGCGTTCGGCGGCGATGCCGTCGACGATGCGGCCGTCGCCCTGCAGGGGGTGCGGGCGGCGCACCGACTCGAAGCGGCGGACCAGGGCCTCGTCGGAGGACTCCAGGAAGACGATCCGCCGTGTGACGTTCTTCGCCTCCAGGTCGGCGAGGGACTCGCGGAGGTTGTCGAAGAAGCGTCGGCCGCGGACGTCGACGACGACGGCGATCCTCGCCACGTTGCCCTGGGAGCGGGCGCCGAGCTCCACCATGGTGGGGATCAGCGCGGGCGGCAGGTTGTCGACGACGAACCAGCCGAGGTCCTCCAGGCACTTCGCGGCCGTGGAGCGGCCGGCTCCGGACATGCCGGAGATGATCACCAGCTCGGGGATGGCCGCGTCCGGGACCTGGGCCTTGTCGTTGGGCGTGCCCGTACTCACCTGTGCTCCGTCTCCGGCCTGCTCGTGTTGCCCGTCGTGCTCGTTCACATTCATGTCTCCTGCCCCCGTCGTTCGTCCGGGGCGCCCGCTGCCACGGGTTCCCCACTGGAACCCATGGTGCCCGGTTCCTCTTCCATGATCTCTCCAGTCGCCGTGTTGACGGCGGGTGCGGCCGGGGCCGAGCGGGCGAGGGCCACGGCGATCGTCTCGGCCGTCTTGCGGCCTATGCCGGGGACCTCGCAGATCTGGTCGATCGTGGCGGATCGCAGTTTCTTCAACGAACCGAAGTGCTTCAGAAGTGCCTGCTTGCGCGTGTCCCCGAGACCGGGGACGTCGTCCAGGGGGCTGGAGCGGAAGCGCTTGGACCGCTTGGTGCGCTGGTAGGTGATCGCGAACCTGTGGGCCTCGTCACGGACACGCTGGAGCAGATACAGGCCCTCGCTGGTGCGGGGCAGGACCACCGGGTCGTCGTCACCGGGCAGCCAGACCTCCTCCAGGCGCTTGGCGAGGCCGCACACGGCGATGTCGTCGATACCGAGCTCGTCCATGGCCCGCCGGGCTGCAGCGACCTGCGGGGCGCCGCCGTCGACGACCACGAGCTGGGGCGGGTAGGCGAACTTCTTGGGGCGGCCGTCGTCCTCGGTGGGGCCGGTCGCGACCATCTCGCCGTTGCCGTCGGTCACGGTGGGGCCGGTCGCGACGATCTCGCCGTTGCCGTCGGTCTCGGGGGTCCCGGCGTTCTCGCCGTCCGTCCACTCCCCCGTCTTCTCCTTCTCGGCGAGGTAGCGCCGGAAGCGGCGGGTGATCACCTCGTGCATGGAGCGGACGTCGTCCTGCCCGGCGAAGCCCTTGATCTGGAAGCGGCGGTACTCGCTCTTGCGGGCCAGCCCGTCCTCGAAGACGACCATGGAGGCCACGACGTCGTCTCCCTGGAGGTGGGAGATGTCGTAGCACTCGATCCTGAGCGGGGCGCTGTCCAGGTCGAGGGCGTCGGCGATCTCCTCGAGGGCGCGTGAGCGCGTGGTCAGGTCGGAGGCGCGCTTGGTCTTGTGCAGCACGAGCGCCTGCTGGGCGTTGCGCTGCACGGTCTCCATGAGGGCCTTCTTGTCGCCGCGCTGCGGGATGCGCAGGGACACGCCGGAGCCGCGCCGGCCGGTGAGCCACTCCTGGACCGGCTCCACGGGGTCGGGCAGGGCCGGGACGAGGACCTCCTTGGGGACGGCGTCGCCCGTCTCCTCGCCGTACAGCTGCTGCAGGGCGTGCTCGACGAGGGCGCCGGTGGTGATCTCCTCCACCTTGTCGGTGACCCAGCCGCGCTGGCCGCGCACGCGTCCGCCGCGCACATGGAAGATCTGGACGGCCGCCTCCAGCTCGTCCTCGGCGACCGCGATCAGGTCGGCGTCGGTCGCGTCGGCGAGCACGACCGCGTTCTTCTCCATGGCCTTCTTCAGGGCCCCGATGTCGTCGCGCAGCCGGGCGGCCCGCTCGTACTCCATGTCGTCGGCCGCTTCCGCCATCTGCTTCTCCAGCCGGCGGATGTACGTGTTCGTACGGCCGGTCATGAAGTCGCAGAACTCGTCGGCCAGTTCTCGGTGCTCCTCGGCGGAGACCCGGTCCACGCAGGGGGCCGAGCACTTGCCGATGTAGCCGAGGAGGCAGGGGCGGCCGGTGCGGGCCGCGTTCTTGAACACGCCCGCCGAGCAGGTGCGTACGGGGAAGACGCGCAGCAGCAGGTCGACGGTGTCGCGGATCGCCCACGCGTGCGCGTAGGGCCCGAAGTAGCGGACGCCCTTCTTCTTGTGACCGCGCATCACCTGCACGCGCGGGTACTCCTCGTTCATCGTCACCGCGAGGTAGGGGTAGCTCTTGTCGTCGCGGTACTTGACGTTGAACCGGGGGTCGTACTCCTTGATCCACGAGTACTCCAGCTGGAGCGCCTCGACCTCCGTGGACACCACCGTCCACTCCACGGAGGCGGCCGTCGTGACCATGGAGCGGGTGCGCGGGTGCAGGCCCGCCAGGTCCTGGAAGTAGTTCGCCAGGCGCTGGCGCAGGCTTTTCGCCTTTCCGACGTAGATCACCCGGCGGTGCTCGTCACGGAACCTGTAGACCCCCGGCGAGTCGGGGATCTCACCCGGTTTGGGGCGGTAGCTGGAGGGGTCGGCCATGTCTCACACCCTACTGGCGAGCACCGACAGTCAGGCGCGGCGGAGGGACATGATCAGCGGCCCGGCGGGGGGCAGTTTCCAACGGCATGCGCCGCCCGGGGGTTACGGCCCACCGGGAGCGGGAATGTGGCTCACCCACGGCACACGGCGACGCCCGACGGGCGGAGTCCATGCCGGTGCAGGCACAGGTTGTCGGTGCGGACCGGCCGTTTCCGGTGGGGAACGGGCGGGCCACGGGTCGGAGGGCTGCGCAGATGAAGCGGATGCGGATCGAGAAAACCCGGCGGACGGTCCGTGCCCGCCGGTACGCGGACGAGCCGTTCGCGCTGCCCGACGCCCTGGACCCGCGCGATCCCGACATCGTGCGGGCCAAGCGCCTGGCTCTGAGGGAACGGGGCGCAAGCGACCACTCCTAGCACCGCGAAAGCCCGGGGCGTGCGCCCCGGGCTTTCGCATGTCCGGACCGAGCCGGCCGGGAGGGCCTGGATCACTGTCCGGCATCAGGTGTTGTCGGGGCCGGGTCAACACGCTTCAATGCGGGGGAACTCGGGCCCTGAACGACGGCGTACGGATGTGAAGACCTGCCCCGCGCCGGTGGGAGGGCCCCGCGCGAGCGGTCTGACCAGCCGTTGCCGACTCAGAGAAGAGGCCCCTGCATGCCGCACGCCCCACAGCACGCGGACGTCGCCACCGCGGAACTGGACACGGCCCTGCGGGGCGGCCCTTTCCACGTCGCCCTGCGGGCCGCGATCGCCGCCCGCGGCCTGCCACTGCAGCGCGTGCAGCACCATCTGTCCCGCCATGGTGTGAAGGTCGGCGTCACGAGCCTGAGTTACTGGCAGCAGGGGGCCCGGCGTCCGCAGCGCCCCGAGTCGCTGCGGGCCGTGCGCGCGCTGGAGGAGATCCTGCTGCTTCCCGAGGAGTCGCTGATCCGGCTGCTCGCCGAGTCCGGGGAGAGCCCGTCGGGGCCGCGGTCCGCCGCCCGCTCCTACCGCTCCCTCGTCGAGGCGTCCGGCGTCCTGGACCAGTTGCTGGCGGAGCTGGAGTGCCCGCCGGACGGGGGCCTGCACTCCCTCGGCCACCACGAGCGGCTCCGGATCGGGGCGCGGCGCGAGCTGGCCGAGCGCGAGTCGCACCACATCGTGCGCGCCCACCGGGACGGCATCGATCGCTTCGTGGCCGTCCACCACGGCGACCGGGGAGCCATACCGGAGCGCATGCGGGTGCACGCCCTGGAGAACTGCCGTACCGGACGTGTCCGTTGGCACCGCGACACCGGAGTTCTCGCGGCCGAGCTGCTCTTCGACACCCGGCTGCGGGCCGGCGACACCTTCCTGTTCCGCTACGGCGTCGAGGACGGCACGGCGGGTCCGGCACGCGAGTACGTGCGCGGCTTCGACTGCCCCGGCGGCCAGTACGCCCTTCAGGTGCGCTTCGACGCGGCGGCCCTGCCGGTGCGGTGCCACCGCTTCGCCCAGCACTCGGCGGCGGCGCCGCGCAGCGGATGCCAGGACCTGGCGCTGAGCGGCCGGCACCGGTCGGTGCACCTGGTCGAGCCTCGGGTACGGGCGGGGTTCCTGGGGATCGGCTGGGACTGGGAGTAGCCGCACGGCTGCGGATCTGTCCCGTGGCAGCTGGGTCGGGGCTGACGTAAGCGATTGCGCAAACGTTTACGTCAGCCGCCGGATGCGGTACGTTCCCCGCCGGAAGCGGAGGAGGGAACATTCATGGCGACCATGGCCGACGTCGCGCGGAGCGCCGGTGTCTCCGTGGCCACGGTCTCGCACGTCCTGAACGGCACCCGGCCGGTGCTGCCGCACACCCGCCAGGCGGTGCTGGACGCCGTCGAAGAGCTCGGCTACACCACGAACACGCTGGCCCGTTCCCTGGTGACGGCCCGGACCCGGTCCATCGGGCTGGCGGTGTCGGCGATCAGCAACCCGTACTTCACGGAGATCCTCCAGGGCGTCGAGGCCGCCGCCCTGGACGCCGGATACAGCCTGCTGATCGCCGATCCGCACGACGACCCGGAGCACGAGCGCAAGGTCGTCCGGCTGCTGCACGAGCGCCGGGTCGACGGCATGATCGTCGCGCCCTCCGCCGATCCGCGCGGGCTGCTCGACTACCTCGGGCGGCACGACGTGCCGGCGGTGTTCCTGGACCGTCTGGTGAACGCGCCCGGCGAGGACGGGGGTCGGCTCTTCGACCAGGTGTGCGCCGACAACGCCGAGCCGACGTCCCGGCTGGTCACCCATCTCGCCGGGCTCGGTCACCGGCGGATCGGGCTGGTGGCGGGGCGGCCGGGGCTCAGCACCACGAGCGAGCGGATCACCGGTTACCGCAGCGGCCTGGCGTTCGCGGGGCTGGCGTACGACGAGCGGCTGCTGGTGCACGGCGACTCGGAGTCCGCGGGTGCCGAACAGGCGACCGAGGCCCTGCTGTCGCTGGGTGTGCCGCCCACCGCGCTGGTCACCGGCAACAACGCCATGACCATCGGGGTGCTGCGGGCCCTGAGTGCGCACGGCCTGTCCGTCCCGGACGACATCGCCCTGTGCTGCTTCGACGACTTCCCCTGGGCGGATCTGTTCTCGCCCCGGCTCACCGCGATCGCCCAGCCCGCCAAGGACATCGGCGCCCGGGCCGTCCGCGTGCTTCTGGAGCGTCTCGCCGAGCCCCACCGGCCCGTCCGGACCGTGCGTCTGCCCTGCACCTTCGTCCACCGCACATCGTGCGGCTGCCCCAGCCCGTCCGAGGAAGGAACCCCGTCGTGATCGTCGTCGCCGGTGAGGCACTGATCGACCTGGTACCGCAGGGCACGGGTGCCCTGGCGGCGCTGCGGCCCGCACTCGGCGGCGGCCCGTACAACACCGCCGTGGCGCTGGGCCGCCTCGGCTCCCCCGCCGCCTTCTGCTCCCGGGTGTCGTCCGACGCCTTCGGACAGGCGCTGCTGGACCGGCTGGGCGCGACCGGGGTCGACGTGTCCTCGGTGCAACGGGGCACCGAGCCGACGACGCTCGCCGTCGCCACGGTCGGCGCGGACGGCTCGGCGGCGTACTCCTTCTACGTCGACGGGACGGCGGACCGGCTGTTCGAGGCGCCCTCCGCGCTGCCGCCCGGCACCCGGGCGGTGTCCTTCGGTACCTGCTCGCTGGTGCTGGAGCCGGGCGCGAGCGCGTACGAGGAGTTGATGCGCCGGGCGGCGGAGCAGGGCGTGTTCACGGCGCTGGACCCGAACATCAGGGCCGGACTGATCCCGGACGCGGACGCCTACCGGGCGCGGTTCAAGAGCTGGCTGCCCTCGGTGTCGCTGCTCAAGCTGTCCGTGGAGGACGCGGAGTGGCTCGGGGGCACACCCCGCGAATGGCTGGCGTCCGGCCCGGCGGCGGTCGTGATCACCCGGGGCGGCGACGGGCTGACCGCTTTCACCGCCGACGGGGAGTACACGGTGCCGGGCGAACGTATCGAGGTCGTGGACACGATCGGCGCGGGCGACACGGTCAACGCGGCCCTGCTGCACGGGCTCGCGGTACGCGACGCCCTCAGTGCACGGGGCCTGGCCGAACTAGGCCCCGACGGCTGGACGGAACTGCTGGGCTTCGCGGCCCGCGCGGCGGCGATCACCTGCTCACGGGCCGGGGCGGAACCGCCGTACGCACACGAGCTGGAGGGCTGACGTCGGCGGGCCCGGCCGGGCGCTTCAGCCGGTCTCCCCCATCGCCACCGCCCGCAGGGCGCCGGGGCGGCGGCCGTTGAGCCGGTCCAGGGCGGCGGCCGTGGCGTCGTCAGCGGGCAGGTGGATGACGAGCCGCTGCCCCTCGTCGGGAAGCGCGAGCGTCTCCTGCAGCAGCCGCAGGGAACCGGCCTCCGGGTGCTCGATGTGCTGGGAGCCCGTCCGTCTCGGTGCCGTGGTCAGATCGGCGAACCGGTCGGTGAAGTCCGCACCCGCCGTCACGGTCAGCTCGTCGGCCAGCCCGGCGAGGTACGGATCCCTCAGGGGGACGCCGTGCCGGAGCCGGGCCACGAGATCGTCGGCCACCCTGTCCCAGTCCCGGTAGGCGCTGCGCGCCCGCTCGTCGGTGAACAGGTACCGGAGCAGGTTGGGCCGCTCGTCGTCCAGCATGCCGAGGGGTCCGGCCAGCCGCTCGTACCCGGCCGTGTGGGCGAGGACGTCGCCGATCCAGTTGATCACCAGTGCGGGAGTCGGCTCCAGGCGGTCCAGTACGGCCCGCACGGTGGGGCGCGCCGTGCGGCTGAGTGACGGGGCCGCAGCGCAGACCAGGGGGTCGCCGCCGTCCGCCTCCTTGGTCAGGCGGCGCAGCAGCATCCGGTCGGTGAGGGAGAGGTTCAGGGCGTCGGCCAGGGCGCCGAGCACCTGGGCCGACGGGTTGCGGTCGCGGCCCTGTTCCAGCCGGGTGAGGTACTCGACGCTGACGCCGGCGAGCGTGGCCAGCTCGGCGCGCCGCAGGCCAGGAGTACGGCGCCGGGGGCCTGCGGGCAGACCCGCCTCGGCCGGGGTGACGGCTTCGCGCCAGGTGCGCAGGAACGTGCCCAACTCGTTGTCGCTCACCCGCCGAACGTACAGCGCCCCGGGGCGCGGAGGGTGGCCCCGTCACTACCAGGCTCCGGCCGGTCTCCCTTCCGGGCCGCGCCGCCGCCAGGGTGGGGGCATGACGAATGACACCGCCACCACCGCCCTGCCGCTGGCCCCCGGTCAGTGGGCCCTCGATCCGTTCCACTCCTCCGTGAACTTCACCATCCGGCACCTGGGCATCGCCAAGGTGCGGGGGCGCTTCGAGCGGCTGGAGGCCGAACTGTCCATCGGGGAGCGGGTCGAGGACGTGCGGATCTCCGCGACCGTCGACCTGGCCTCGATCGACACCGGCAACGCCGACCGGGACGCGCACGTCCGCGCCTCCGACCTGCTGGACGTGGCGAAGCGCCCGACGATGACGTACCGCTCGACGCGGGTGTCGGGCGGGGGTGAGGACTGGACCATGGAGGGTGAGCTGACGATCGGCGAGGTGACCCGTCCGGTGACGCTCGCGGTGGAGTTCGGCGGGCTGGTCGAGGTGCCCATGGACGGCAGCCGGCACGCCGGGTTCGAGGCGACGGGCGAGATCCGGCGCGGTGACTTCGGGCTGGACTTCGCCCCCGGCCTGCTCGGCGAAGTGGTCAAGATCCAGCTCGACATGCAGTTCGTGGAGCCGAAGGAGAACGCCTGACCGCACTGCGAACGCGCCGGGCCCCACAGGACGCTGCCTGTGGGGCCCGGCGCGTTCGGCGCGTTAGGCACGTTCGACGGGAGACCTCAGCCCTTGCTGGACCGGGTCGTCTTCTTCGCGGCCGCCTTGGTGGTCTTGGCCGCCGTCTTCTTGGCGGCGGCCGTGCCGGTGACCGTCTTGGTGGCGGTCTTGCGTGCCGATGCGGTCTTGGCCGCGACCGTCTTGCGGGCCGTCGTCTTGCGCGGCGCCTTCACCGAGGAGGCGTCGCTGACGCGGTCGGCGCCGAGGACCTCCCGCAGGAACTTGCCGGTGTGGCTGGCCGGAACCCCGGCCACCTGCTCGGGCGTGCCCTCGGCGACGACCAGACCGCCGCCGGCGCCGCCTTCGGGGCCCATGTCGACGATCCAGTCGGCGGTCTTGATCACGTCGAGGTTGTGCTCGATGACGATGACCGTGTTGCCCTTGTCGACCAGTCCGGACAGGACCGTCAGCAACTTGCTGATGTCCTCGAAGTGCAGGCCGGTGGTCGGCTCGTCCAGGACGTAGACCGTGCGGCCGGTGGAGCGCTTCTGCAGTTCGCTGGCGAGCTTCACGCGCTGGGCCTCGCCGCCGGACAGGGTGGTCGCGGCCTGGCCGAGGCGGACGTAGCCGAGGCCGACGTCCTTCAGCGTGTTGAGGTGCCGGGCGATCGCCGGGACCGCCTCGAAGAAGGCGGTGGCCTCCTCGATCGGCATGTTCAGCACCTCGGCGATGGACTTGCCCTTGTAGTGGACCTCCAGGGTCTCCCGGTTGTACCGGGCGCCGTGGCAGACCTCGCACGGGACGTAGACGTCCGGGAGGAAGTTCATCTCGATCTTGATGGTGCCGTCGCCCGCGCAGTTCTCGCAGCGGCCGCCCTTGACGTTGAAGGAGAAGCGGCCGGGCAGGTAGCCGCGGACCTTCGCCTCGGTGGTCTCGGCGAACAGCTTGCGGATGTGGTCGAAGACGCCGGTGTACGTGGCCGGGTTGGAGCGGGGGGTGCGGCCGATGGGCGACTGGTCCACGTGCACGACCTTGTCGACGAGGTCGTCGCCGTCCACGCGCGTGTGCCGCCCCGGCACACTCCGCGCGCCGTTCAGCTCGCGGGCCAGGTGCGTGTAGAGGATGTCGTTGACCAGCGTCGACTTGCCGGAGCCGGAGACGCCGGTGACGGCGGTGAACACGCCCAGGGGGAACGAGACGTCGATGTCCTGGAGGTTGTTCTCCCGGGCGCCGTGCACGGTGAGCTGCCGGGACGGGTCCAGGGGGCGGCGGATGTCGGGCAGCGGGATGGCCTTCTTGCCGGACAGGTACTGACCGGTCTGCGACTCGTCGTTGGCGAGCAGCTCCTTCAGGGAGCCACTGTGCACGACCTTGCCGCCGTGCTCACCGGCGCCGGGGCCGATGTCGACGATCCAGTCGGCGGTCTTGATGGTGTCCTCGTCGTGCTCGACGACGATGAGGGTGTTGCCCATGTCGCGCAGCCGGACCAGGGTCTCGATCAGCCGGTGGTTGTCGCGCTGGTGCAGGCCGATGGACGGCTCGTCGAGGACGTACAGGACGCCGACGAGGCCGGAGCCGATCTGGGTGGCCAGGCGGATGCGCTGGGCCTCGCCGCCGGAGAGGGTGCCGGCCGCGCGGTTCAGCGAGAGGTAGTCCAGGCCGACGTCGACCAGGAACCGCAGCCGCTCGTTGACCTCCTTCAGCACGCGCTCGGCGATCTTCTTGTCCCGGGCGGTGAGCTTCAGCTCGCCCAGGAAGTCAGCGCAGTCGCTGATCGACATCGCGGAGACCTCGGCGATGGACTTGTCCATGATCGTGACCGCGAGGACGATCGGCTTCAGGCGTGTGCCCTCACAGGTCGGGCAGGGCACCTCGCGCATGTAGCCCTCGAAGCGCTCGCGGCTGGAGTCGCTCTCGGCCTCGCTGTGCCGCCGCTTGACGAAGGGGACGGCGCCCTCGAAGGCCGTGGTGTAGCGGCGCTCGCGGCCGTAGCGGTTGCGGTAGCGGACCTCGACCTGGGTCTTGTGGCCGTGGAGGAGGGCCTTCTTGGCACGCTGCGGCAGGCCCGCGAAGGGGATGTCCGTGCGGAAGCCCAGCGCGTCGGCCAGGGCGCCGATCAGGCGGCCGAAGTAGTCCTTGGTGTGGCCGTGCGACCAGGGGTGGATGGCGCCTTCGTCGAGGCTCTTGTCCGGGTCGGGGACGATCAGCTCCGGGTCGACCTCCATGCGCGTGCCGATGCCGGTGCAGTCCGGGCAGGCGCCGAAGGGCGAGTTGAAGGAGAAGGAGCGGGGCTCCAGCTCCTCGAAGGACAGGTCGTCGTACGGGCAGTACAGGTGCTCCGAGAACATGCGCTCGCGCTCGGGGTCGTCCTCGGGGAGGTCGACGAAGTCGAGCACGACCATGCCGCCGGACAGACCGAGGGCGGTCTCCACGGAGTCGGTGAGGCGGCGCTTGGCGCCGTCCTTGACCGTGAGGCGGTCGACGACCACCTCGATGGTGTGCTTCTCCTGCTTCTTCAGCGTGGGCGGGCTCGACAGCTGGATCGTCTCGCCGTCGACCCGCGCGCGGGAGTAGCCCTTGGTCTGGAGGTCGGCGAAGAGGTCGACGAACTCGCCCTTGCGCTCACGCACCAGAGGCGACAGCACCTGGAAGCGGCTGCCCTCCGGGAGCTCCAGCACCCGGTCGACGATGGCCTGGGGCGACTGGCGCGAGATCGGGCGGGCGCACTCGGGGCAGTGCGGCTTGCCGATGCGCGCGAAGAGCAGACGCAGGTAGTCGTAGACCTCGGTGATGGTGCCGACCGTGGAGCGCGGGTTGCGCGAGGTCGACTTCTGGTCGATGGAGACCGCCGGGGACAGGCCCTCGATGAAGTCGACGTCCGGCTTGTCCATCTGGCCGAGGAACTGCCGGGCGTACGAGGAGAGGGACTCCACGTAGCGCCGCTGCCCCTCCGCGAAGATGGTGTCGAAGGCCAGCGAGGACTTGCCCGACCCCGACAGGCCCGTGAAGACGATGAGCGAGTCGCGCGGGAGGTCGAGCGAGACGTTCTTGAGGTTGTGCTCGCGCGCTCCACGAACGATGAGACGGTCGGCCACGCCGGTCCGCACCTTTCTTGAGAGAAGTGACAGGGGCGGGGCCCCCGTCTTTCTCAGACTAGGGGGAGCCACTGACAACGCCGGTCGGATTCACGGGTTGCCAACAAACCCCGGCTCTCCAGCATGCCCGACGCCACGTCCGACCATATAGCACGTGCTTTCGATTTACGGCACTGCTTCACCACCTTCACCCGAAGGAGTGGCGCAGCTAGGGTCAGCACCATGATTGATCACGCTCATGACCTGGCGTCTGTACGTGACGCGACGGAGCGGCTGCTGACCGCAGTCGGCGCACTGGACAACGCGTCTGTGACGCAGCCGTCACGGCTGCCCGGCTGGAGCCGCGGCCATGTCCTGGCCCACCTCGCCCGGAACGCGGACGCCCTCGTGAACGTCCTCGAGGGGCGCCCCATGTACGTGTCCGGCGAGGCCCGGGACGCCGACATCGAGCGCGACGCCCCGCGCGCCCTGGACGTCCAGCTCGCCGACCTGCGCGAGAGCGCGGCCCGCTTCCAGGCGGCCGGGGACGCTCCCGCGGACTGGGCGCGCACGGTGGAGCTGCGCAACGGGGTCACGGACTCCGCGTCCCGGGTGCCGTTCCGGCGGTGGGTGGAGGTGGAGCTGCACCACGTGGACCTGGGGATCGGATACGAGCTGGAGGATCTTCCGGAGGAGTTCACCGAGCGGGAGATCGACTTCCTGGCCGACCGGTTCGCCGGGCACCCCGACATCCCGGCCACCCTCCTCACGGACGGTACGCGCGCGTGGAGCACCGGACGGAAGCCGGGTGGGCAGGGGCCCGAGGTGACCGTCACGGGTCCCCCGGCCGACCTGCTGGGCTGGCTCGCGGGCCGCCGCGACGGATCCGCGCTGGCCTCGGCCGGCGGCCCGCTTCCGACGCTGCCGCCGCTATAGGCTGGCGGACATGACGTACAGCGGAGAGGTGACGGTCGGCGGACCGGCCGATGTGCACGAGCTCAAGGACCTCATGATCACCAAGATCGCGGTGGGTCCGATGAACAACAACGCCTATCTGCTGCGCTGCCGGGCCACGGACGAGCAGTTGCTGATCGACGCCGCGAACGAGGCGGACACGCTGCTCGGCATGATCGGTGGCGACGGCATCGCGTCCGTCGTCACCACTCACCGGCACGGCGACCACTGGCAGGCGCTCGCCGAGGTCGTGGCGGCCACCGGCGCCCGCACCTACGCGGGCCGGGAGGACGCCGACGGCATCCCCGTACGGACGGACGTGCCGGTCGACGACGGCGACACCATCCGGGTGGGGCACGTGGAACTGACCGCGCGCCACCTGGTCGGGCACACGCCCGGTTCGATCGCCCTCGTCTACGACGACCCGCACGGACACCCCCATGTGTTCACCGGGGACTGCCTGTTCCCCGGCGGGGTTGGCAACACCCACAAGGACCCCGAGGCGTTCGCCAGCCTCATCCATGACGTCGAGACCAAGATCTTCGACGCCCTCCCGGACGAGACGTGGGTCTACCCGGGACACGGCAACGACACCTCCCTGGGCGCGGAGCGCCCGCACCTGCCGGAGTGGCACGCGCGCGGGTGGTGAGCGGCTGCGTGGGGCGCCTCCACCGTGAGTGGGGTGCCTCGGCGTTCCGAGTCGGGCGCCGTCGCCTTGCGTGGCGCGCCTCGGCGTTCCGAATCGGGCGCCTTCGCGTTGCGTGGTGCGCCGCGCACGCGCCCCGTGTGAATCGTTCGCACGCGCCGGTGCCGCACGTGCGCTCCCCCCGTACGTAGTTGCGCAGTCAACTGGTCTCAGCCCCGCGCAGGATGACGGCTCCTGGGCGGATGGGCCGCCGGCCTGTCGATCCCCGCCCTCGGCCGGCGGCCCCGGCGCGCATCTCAACGCGACGCCGCCAGGGGTCCGTTCACACGACCGCAACACCCGTTCCCACTATCCGGACATGTGTTGCCGTGACCTCGACAAACGGGACCGTCGGCTGTCAATCTCCCGCCATGCACCCCGCCCCGCGTGCCCTGCGCCGCGCAGCCGTCGCCGTCGTCCTCCTCACCGCCGCCGTGGGCTGCGCTCCGCAGCCTGAGGAAGCGGGCAAGCCGTCGTCGCCCGCCGGGAACGCGTGCGAGAAGGGCGAGTTGGCCACCCGGACCTCGGGCAAGCTGACGATCGCCACCGACGAGCCCGCCTACGAGCCCTGGTTCAAGGACGACGAGCCGGCCAACGGCAAGGGCTACGAGTCGGCGGTCGCCTATGCCGTCGCCGAACGGCTCGGCTACGGCAAGGACAAGGTCGCCTGGCAGACCGTCCCCTTCAACAAGGCCTTCGCCCCCGGGGAGAAGACCTTCGACTTCGACATCAACCAGGTTTCCATCAGCCAGGAGCGCAAGAAGGCCGTGGACTTCTCCTCCGGCTACTACGACGTACGCCAGGCCGTCGTCGCGCTGAAGGGCTCCAAGGCCGCGAAGGCGAAGAGCGTCGCGGACCTCAGGGGCGTGAAGCTGGGCGCGCAGGTCGGCACCACCAGCCTCGACTACATCGACGACGTGGTGAAGCCCGAGCAGGCCGCGGCCGTCTACGGCAAGAACGACCAGGCCAAGTCCGCCCTGAAGAACGGCCAGGTCGACGCCATAGTCGTCGACCTGCCGACCGCCTTCTACATCACCGGCGCCGAGATCACCGACGCGACGATCGTCGGCCAGTTCGAGAACCAGGGCGGCACCCCGGAGCAGTTCGGTCTCGTGCTCGACAAGGGCAGCGCGCTCACCTCCTGCGTCTCACGGGCGGTGGACGCCCTGCGCGAGGACGGCACGCTGGCGAAGATCGAGCAGCAGTGGCTGTCGGACGCCGTCGACGCGCCGGTGCTCAAGTGACGGTGCGCAAGGAGGAACCGGCCTCGGACGAGCACGATGCGGCAGACGGCTACGTCCCGTCGCAGCGGCGCCTGGACCGGGAGCGCCACAAGCGCGCCCGCGCCCGGCGCGCGACGGCGATCGGCGCGCTCTCGACCCTCGTCACCGCGGTCGTCCTCTACCTGGTCGTCGTCAACGCACCGGGTTGGCCGCGTACCAAGGAGACCTTCTTCGACGCCGGTTACGCGCGCGAGGCGTTCCCGAAGGTGCTCGAAGGGCTGTGGCTGAACGTCCGGCTGCTGCTGATCTGCGGGGTCGCGGTGCTCGTCTTCGGCATGCTGATCGCCGTGGCCCGCACGCTGCGCGGGCCGGTGTTCTTCCCGCTGCGCTTCCTGGCCGCCGCGTACACGGACTTCTTCCGGGGGCTGCCGCTCATCATCAACCTGATGATCGTGGTCCTCGGCGTCCCGGCGCTGCGGCTCCAGGGGGTGACCGTCGATCCGGTGCTGCTCGGCGGCACCGCGCTCACCCTGACGTACTCGGCGTACGTCGCCGAGGTATTCCGCGCCGGCATCGAGTCCGTGCACCCCTCGCAGCGCGCCGCCGCCCGCTCGCTGGGGCTGAGCAACCGGCAGGCGCTGCGGTACGTGGTGCTGCCCCAAGCGGTGCGCCGTCAGGTGCCGCCGCTGCTGAACGACCTGGTGTCGCTGCAGAAGGACACCGGGCTCGTCTCGATCGGCGGTGCGGTGGACGCCGTACGGGCCGCCGACATCATCGTGGGCCGCAGCCTCAACTACACGCCGTACATCGTCGCCGGGCTGGTCTTCGTCGCACTGACCATCCCCATGACCCGCTTCACGGACTGGGTGACGGCACGGATGGACCGCCGGCAGGCCCAGGGAGGAACCGCATGAGCGAGACGCCCGTGCTGCGCATGGAGTCCGTCCGCAAGACCTTCGGCGGCTCGGTCGTCCTGCGGGACGTCGACCTGGAGGTCGCCCCGCACACGGTCACCGCGTTGATCGGCGCCTCCGGCTCCGGCAAGTCCACCCTGCTGCGGTGCGCGAACCTGCTGGAGGAAATCGACGACGGGGCGATCTGGCTCGACGACGAGGAGATCACCGACCCGCGCGCCGACCAGGACGCCGTGCGTCGCCGGATCGGCGTGGTCTTCCAGGCGTACAACCTGTTCCCGCACATGACGGTCCTGGACAACATCACGCTCGCTCCGCGCCGCGTGCACGGTGTGCCCCGTGCCGAGGCCGAGGCACGCGCGCGTGAGCTGCTGGAGCGGCTGGGCCTGGGCGGGAAGGCGGCCGAGTACCCGGACCGGCTGAGCGGCGGCCAGCAACAGCGCGTCGCGATCGTCCGCGCCCTGGCCGTACGTCCCCGGTTGCTGCTGCTCGACGAGATCACCGCCGCCCTCGACCCCGAGCTGGTGGGCGAGGTCCTCACCGTGGTCCGAGGGCTGAAGGACGAGGGCATGACCATGGTGCTGGCCACGCACGAGATGGGCTTCGCCCGGGAGGTCGCCGACCAGGTGTGCTTCCTGGAGGGCGGCGTGGTGCTGGAGCGCGGCACCGCCGAGCAGGTCTTCGGGGATCCGCGACAGGAGCGCACGCGGCGCTTCCTGAGGCGGATCGTGGAGGCGGGGCGACTGTAGGAGGGCGGGTGGTAAGGGGCGCCCGCCTTGGTCGGCGTGTCTTACCGGCGACGGCTCACGCGTCCGCCTTGCCCGCCCCGGCCAGCGCCGCGACGCGCTCCACGCCGAACACGTACCCCTGCACACCGCAGCCCGCGATGACCCCGTCGGCGCGCAGCGAGACGTAGGAGTGGTGCCGGAACGACTCGCGCTGGTGGATGTTGGAGATGTGGACCTCCAGCACCGGCAGACCGTCACAGGTGTTGAGGGCGTCCAGGATGGCGACGGAGGTGTGCGAGTAGGCACCCGGGTTGATCACGATGCCGCAGTGGTTCAGCCGTGCCTCGTGGATCCAGTCGACCAGCTCGCCCTCGTGGTTGGACTGGCGGAAGTCGACGGTACCGCCGTGCGCGGCCGCCGCCTTGGCGCACAGGGCCTCGACGTCGGCGAGGGTGTCGGAGCCGTAGATCTCCGGCTGGCGCTGGCCGAGCAGGTTCAGATTCGGGCCGTTGAGGATCATGATCGGGGCGTGGGCCAGGGTGCGGGGCACGGTTCCTCCGGTCCGTTCGGGGTCGTGCGGCCCGTGGCGGACCGCTGCTCACAGCCGGTTTATCACGGTGCGCACGACGGTCTCTCCTCGGTGCGCATGCCGGTCTCTCCTCGGTGCGCACGCCGGTTTATCACGGTGCGCCGACAGCCTGCCGGGTCGTAGCCTCCCGGCATGACGAGCCCGACCAGCCCGAGCTATCCGCCCAAGCCGTCCCCCGGCGACCGCATCGCGGTGATCTCGCCCTCCTCCGGCCTGCCGGGCCTCTTCCCGCTCCCCTACGAGCTGGGTCTTGAGCGGCTGCGCAAGGAGTTCGGGCTGGAGCCGGTGGAGTATCCGGCGACCCGCACGATGGGCTCCACGCCCCGGGATAGGGCCGCCGACATCCACACCGCCTTCGCCGACCCGGAGATCAAGGCGGTCATCGCGTCGATCGGCGGGGACGACCAGATCACCGTGCTGCCCTACCTGGACCGGGAGTTGATCCGGGCCCACCCGAAGCCGTTCTTCGGGATGAGCGACAACACGAACCTGCTCGCGTTCCTGCGCACCTGCGGCATCGTCGGCTTCCACGGCGGGAGCGTGATGTGCGAGCTGGGCCGCCCGGGGGCCATGCATCCACAGACCGCCGAGTCCCTGCGGGCGGCCCTGTTCACTCCGGGGCCGTACGAGTTGAGGCCCGCCGAGCGATGGCGTGACGTCGACCGGGACTGGGCGGACCCGGCGACCTTCGACGCGGAGCCGGAGACCCGGCCCGGTGCCGGCTGGACCTGGGTGAATCCCGGCCGGGTGGTCGAGGGCCGCAGTTGGGGCGGCTGCCTGGAGATCCTCGCGTGGCTGCTGATGGCCGACAGGGAGGTCGCCCGCGATCTGTCCGAGTACGACGGCGGTGTGCTGCTCCTGGAGACCTCCGAGGACATGCCGAGCGCCACGGAGGTCTTCCGCATCCTGCGCGGCATGGGAGAGCGCGGGCTGCTGCGGCGCTTCCCGGCCCTGCTGATGGGCCGGCCGAAGACATGGTCCTTCGAGCGGCCCAACAGTCCCGATGAGGGGGCCCGTTACGCCGCCGACCAGCGCGAGGCCGTGCTGCGGGCCATGGGGACCTACGCCCCCGACACCACGATCGTCTTCGACGTGGACTTCGGGCACACCGATCCGCAACTGGTATTGCCGTACGGAGGCACCGTGCGGGTGGACGGACCCGCCCGGCGCATCACGGTCACGTACTGAGGACCCCCGGGGCCCTCCATGCGCCCCCGTAACCGACGGTCACGGTGGGTAGTTGACGCGACATGCACGACGTACGCACCGTAAGGGCACCTTCCATGCCGCGCATCGCGGCCGCCTCGCTCGCCGGCACGGCCATCGAGTTCTACGACTTCTTCGTCTACGGCACCGCGGCGGCCCTGATCCTGGGACCGCTGTTCTTCCCGACCTTCTCCCCGGTGGCCGGGACGCTGGCCGCCTTCGCCACCTTCGGTGTGGGCTTCGTGGCACGGCCGCTCGGATCGATCCTGTTCGGGCACATCGGGGACCGGCGCGGGCGGCGGCCGGTCCTCGTCGCCTCCCTGCTGCTGACCGGGGCCTCCACGGTCGCGGTCGGCTGCGTGCCGACGTACGACTCGATCGGCGTGGTCGCTCCCCTGCTGCTCCTGGTCCTGCGCTTCCTTCAAGGGCTGGGGCTCGGCGGGGAGTGGGGCGGGGCGGTGCTGCTGGCCGTGGAGCACGCGCCGGCCCGACGGCGGGTGCTGTGGTCGAGCTTCCCGCAGGTCGGGCCCGCGCTGGGGTTCCTGCTCGCCAACGGTGTGGTGCTGGGTCTGTCCTCGACGCTGACCGAGGCGCAGTTCGCCGCCTGGGGGTGGCGGGTGCCGTTCTGGGCCGCGGGGGTGCTGGCCGTCGCGGGGCTGTGGCTGCGGTCGTCTCTCACCGAGAGCCCGAGCTTCCTCGAGATCGACGACCACGCGCGCGTGCCGCTCGCCGAGGTCGTCCGCGACCACTGGCGGCTCCTCCTGCTGACCGGCGGCGGCCTCGCGATCGGCTACGCGATCTTCTACGCCGTGACGACCTGGTCCCTCGCCTACGGCACGGAGCGGCTCGGAGTGAGCCGGGGCGTCATGCTGACCTGCATCATGGGCGCGGTGCTCGTGAAGGGTGCCTTCACGCCGGTGATGGCGCTGCTCGGTGACCGCTACGGCAGGCGCCCGCTGTGCCTGGCCGGGTGTGCGGCCGCAGCCCTGTGGATGTTCCCGATGGTCGCGCTCCTCGCCACCGGGGCGCCGCTGCCGATGTTCCTCGGCTTCCTCGGGGCGATGCTCGCGTTCATCACGATGTTCGCCGTGATCGCCGCCTATCTGCCGGAGCTGTACGAGCCGCGGGTGCGCTGCACCGGCGCCGCCGTCGGCTACAACCTCGGCGGGGTCGTCGGAGGAGCGCTCACACCGATCGTGGCGACGGCCCTCGCAGAACAGGGCGGGCGGGTGCCGTGGGGTGTGGCCGCGTATCTGACGGCGATCGCGCTGTTCAGCCTGGGGTGCTTCGCGTTGCTGCCGGAGACGCGCCCGGTGCGGGTGGGCACGGCCGCGGAGGCGACCGCGGGGTGATGCGGACGGCGCTGCGCGGCGCCCTGGAGGCATGGGCGCTCGAGCGTGCCTACGGGTTGATCGCCAGCTCCAGGTAGGCCGCGAACAGCACCAGGTGGACTCCGCCCTGGAGCGGCGTGGCCCGGCCCGGCACCACCGTCAGCGAGGCCACCACCACGGTCAGGGCGAGCAGCACCATGTGCGTGGCGCCGAGGCCGAGGACGAGCGGGCCGGAGAGCCACAAGGACGCGAGTGCCACGGCGGGGATGGTCAGGCCGATGCTGGCCATGGCCGAGCCGAGGGCGAGGTTCAGGCTGGTCTGCACGCGGTCGCGGCGGGCGGAACGCAGCGCGGCGATGGTCTCCGGGAGCAGCACCAGCAGGGCGATGATCACGCCGACGACGGCATGGTGGAGCCCGGCGGCCTCCACCCCCGACTCGATGGTGGGCGAGACGCCCTTGGCCAGGCCGACCACGCCCACCAGGGCCAGGCCCAGCAGGGCCAGGCTGATCCGGGCGGTGAGGGCGGTCGGCGCCTCGGCGTGCTCCTCGGCGGTGATGACCTCGCCGTGCCGGGTGATCGGCAGGAAGTAGTCCCGGTGCCGCACGGTCTGCGTGGTGACGAACAGGCCGTACAGAATGAGCGAGGACAGCGCCGCGAAGGTCAGCTGGACGGTGGAGAACTCCGGTCCGGGCTTGCTCGTGGTGAAGGTGGGCAGGACCAGGCTGAGCGTGGCCAGGGTCGCGACGGTGGCGAGTGCGGCGCCGGTGCCCTCCGGGTTGAAGACGGCCGTGCCGTGTCGCAGTGAGGCGACGAGGAGGCACAGGCCGACGATGCCGTTGCAGGTGATCATCACGGCGGCGAACACCGTGTCCCGGGCGAGGGTCGAGCTCTTGTCCCCGCCGTCGGCCATGAGGGTGACGATGAGGGCGACCTCGATGATCGTGACGGCGACGGCGAGCACGAGGGAGCCGAACGGTTCACCGACCCGATGGGCCACCACTTCGGCGTGGTGCACAGCGGACAGGACGGCTCCCGCGAGGACCACGGTCACCAGGGCGACGCCCGCGACCGGCAGATCCCGACCCCAGGTCAGGACCAGCAGCACGACCGCGAGCAGGGGCACCAGGGTCGTCCACTGTGCCGCGAGCCGCCTGAGCCGAGCGATCATGACGCGATCGTCGCAGACGGGCAGGGGCCCCGCACACCGGTCGTGCCGGGCCCCCGGGAGCGTCCTGAGCAGCTACTTGAGGGCACGCGCGTCCAGGAGGTCGCAGTTGGTGAACACCCGCTCGCCGGTGCTGAGCGCGTCCAGCCGCTCCGCCATCGCGCTGGTCTCGGGGTCGTCATTGTTGCGCATGGCCTCCTGGTACGACTCGAACTCGATCACGGCCAGATAGCGGCTGGGCTTGTCCCGGTCCTTCAGCAGCATGCTGTGGGTCGGGCCGTTCGTACGGCCGGCGTTGCGCTGCCCCGCCTCCTCGAGCACCTGCTGCATCTCTTCCAGACGCTCGGTCTCGAACTCGATGATCTGCACGAACCTCATGGCACCTCCAGCCGGCCACGGCGGCCCCCGGGCCGGGGAACGCGCTCAGCAAACAAGCAAGCACCGGGACCGGCGGTCGGCAATTCGCGGAGCACCGGTCCCGGCGATGGTTGTTCCTACGTCCGACGCGGTCAGACGTCGATGCTGTCCTTCGGAGCGCCTCCGCTCCCGCCCTGCGCCGCCTCGGCCGCCGCCTGCTTCTTGGAAGCTCGCAGGCTGGTGATCGTGGTGACGATCAGAACGGTGCAGATCACGCCGAGCGAGACCGGAATGCTGATTTCGGGAACGTGTACCCCGGACTCGTGCAGAGCGTGCAGCACCAGCTTCACGCCGATGAAGCCTAGGATGATCGAGAGGCCGTAGCTGAGGTGGACCAGCTTCTTCAGCAGGCCGCCGATGAGGAAGTACAGCTGGCGCAGACCCATCAGGGCGAACGCGTTGGCCGTGAAGACGATGTACGGGTCCTGCGTCAGGCCGAAGATCGCGGGGATGGAGTCGAGGGCGAAGAGCACATCGGTGGTGCCGATGGCCAGCATCACGACCAGCATCGGGGTCATGACCCGCTTGCCGTTCTCCTCGATCCACAGCTTGGTGCCGTGGTACCGATCCGCCACGCCGAAGCGGCGCTCGGCGGCCTTGAGGAGCTTGTTCTCCTCGAACTCCTCGTCCTCCTCGTCGGCACGGGCTTCCTGGATGAGCTTCCAGGCCGTCCAGATGAGGAAGGCGCCGAAGATGTAGAAGACCCAGGAGAAGCTGGCGAGGATCGCCGCACCGGCCGCGATGAAGATCGCTCGCAGGACCAGGGCGATGAGAACACCGATCAGCAGCACGCGCTGCTGATACTGCGACGGCACCGCGAACTTCGCCATGATCAGGACGAAGACGAAGAGGTTGTCGACGCTGAGTGACTTCTCGGTGATGAAGCCGGCGAAGAACTCACCGGCGGGCTGACCACCGGCGAACAGGAGCAGGCCGAACCCGAAGAGCGCGGCCAGCACGATCCAGACGACCGTCCAGATTCCGGCTTCCTTGATCGACACGTCGTGCGGCTTGCGGCCGATGAAGAAGTCGACCGCGATGAGGGCGGCGAGGCCCACGATCGTCAGGACCCATAGGGTCACGGAAACATCCACTGCGCCTCCGGCAGTCGTAACGGCAAATGTCAGCGTCGTCGCTGCCGGAGGTCTCTTCCACCCAGAGATGGGCCGACGCCCCGGGATCTGGCCTGATCCGTATTGACGGGTACGCCGCAGCAGACAGGGAGTACTCCCCTCCGTGCCGTCAACAGTACCCAATCACCAAGAACAGGTAAAGTGCTTGGCAAAAGAAAGACCAAAAACCCTGGTCAGATGGCTTTACATGAACTTGGTACGGGCGGCGGCCACCTGACGGAGCACCTGCTGGAGGATCTGGCTGCCGGGCGGCACGAGCGTCGGCTCGTACGTCCAGGCATGACCGACCCACGGGTCGGCGAGGTGATCGTCGGCCACCGGCGTCAGTCGCAGCAGCGAACGCCACAGGGGGTCGAGCAAAGGCCCGTACCCGGAGGACTCCTCCCGGTCGGCCACCATCATCAGGTGGACACCGAAGGCGGGGCCCTCGTCGGCGAGGTAGCGCAGCTGGTTCACGGCCCGGTCGTCGAACCCGTGCGGGAAGTCGTTGACGATCAGGAGCTGCTGGGAGGTGTCGAAGCCGGGCGGGAGGGAGTCGGCGGCGCCGCCCCGGACCGCCATCTGCACCAGGTCGACCCGCTGGGTGAGCCGGCCCAGCACGTCCGCCACGCCGGCGGCTCCGCGCGCCGGCGGGGCCGCGAGCACGCCCGTCTCCACGAGAGGAGCCAGCGACTGGGCCCCCGAGCCCGCCGCGTCGATGACGTGGACGGTGAACTCGCCCACCGGGTGGACGGCGAGCAGCCGGGCCGCGTGCGCGACCGCCGTCTCCATGGCGAGACGGCTCATGGCGTGGGAATCGGTGAACGATCCGTCGGACGATCCGGCCGCCCCGCTGTCGATCCACAGGCCTCGTTCCAGCGGCAGCCGGACCAGCATCGGGATGCGGATCCGGTCGGCCTCCGGGAGGTGGAGGTCACCCAGGCGCAGCGCCATGGGCATCTCCATCGGCACCCGGTAGGCGTGCCACACCGGGTTGTCCCAGCGGGCGTACGCCGGCGGCAGGGCCGGTTCCACGACGTCGGCCTCGGCGGCGAGCTGGGTCAGATCCCGGTGGAGGGCCTCCCGGGCCTGGGCGACGAGCTCGGCGTGCCGGGTCCGGGCCGCCTCGCGGGCGGCGTCGCCCTGCCCGCCGATCCGGCTGCGCGGGTCGGAGAGGACCTGCTCCAGCTCCTTGTCCATGCGTGACTCGGCGAAGTCGACGGCGCTGCGGTAGGCGGCGGTGGTGCGGGCCAGGTCCTCGAACATGCCCCACACCTGGTTGTAGAGCCGCTCCTCCATGGACCAGCCGGTCGCATCGCCCGCCACGGGCTGGGCGGGCTGACCGGGTGCGGCCGGGGGCGCGGTCGGAGGGGGCGGCGGAGCGGCGTTCTGGCGGCGCGGGTGGCTGTAGTCGATCGGGCCGCCGGCCGTTGGCGCGGACGGCTCGGTGACGGCGTTGGGGTCCGGCGCGGCGCCGGGATACGACGGCTGCCGAGGGCCGGGCTGCCCGGGACCGCCGGGCGTCTGACCGCCGTAGGGGGACATCGGGGGGACGGGACCGGGCTGAGGCGCGGTGCCGCCCTGGTCCGGGCCGAGCGCGGGAGCCGCTGCCTGCCGGGAGCGGTCACCGTCCGCCGTGCGGGGCGGGGGCGCCTGCACCGAGCGGGCCAGCCCCTGGGCCACCGCGTCGTCGATGCCGGCGGCGAGCTGCTGGGCCTGCAGCAGGCCCTGGTCGGCGAGGAGTTCGGCGAGGCCGCCCGCGTAGCCCTGGCCGACAGCGCGCACCTTCCAGGCGCCCTGCCGGCGGTAGAGCTCCAGGGCGACGACGGCCGACTCGGCCTCCAGGCCGGTGATGGTGTAGCTGGCGACCTCCCCGCCGTCGAGACCGGTGACGGCGACGAAGGGGGCCGCCACGGCGCCGAAACGGAGCGGTCCCGTCCCACCGGCGGGCAGGGCGAGCAGCACGCTGACCCGGTGGACGGTCTCCGGTACGGCGTCGAGGTCCACCGCGAGACGGTGGTCGGCGGCGGCCTGCCGGGGGACCTCGAGACCCGGCTGGGTGGGTGCGCCCGGGTGGGCCACCCACTCCACGCCGTGGATCCGGCCGTTCTCGTCGCCGAGTGCGGCCACGGCCACGATCGGCGTACCGGCCGAGATCCGGATCTCGAGACGGGCCTGGGAGAGCGGGTGGTTCTGCCCCCGCACCAGCTCGGCCGTCATCGCCTTCGTCCCCCTGTGTCGTTGTGTGGAGTCGGGTGCTGCTCGGCGGGCCCGCGACTCCGGGGCCCGGGTGCGCTCAGAGCACCGGCAGGATCGCCGGCATCAGGTCCTGGAAGGTGCGGCCGTTGGCCGGGTTGCCCAGGGCCGTCATCGTCCATCCCTGGCCGGAGCGGTGGACCTTGGCCATGATCTGGGCCGTGTACTGGCCGCCGCCGGCGAGCGTGTAGCGGGCGAGCTCCTGGCCGTTGGTCTCGTCGACCAGGCGGCAGAACGCGTTCTGCACTTCCTGGAAGGTCTGCCCCGTGAAGGAGTTCACGGTGAAGACGATCTGGTCGATGTGGACCGGGACCCGCGCGAGGTCGACGAGGATCGCCTCGTCGTCGCCGCCCTGGCCGACACCGCCGACGAGGTTGTCACCGGTGTGGCGCACCGAGCCGTCGTCGCTCACCAGGTGGCGGAAGAAGACGACGTCGACCGGCTGCTTGTCCGCGAACAGGACGGCGGAGGCGTCGAGGTCGATCTCTCGCGTGCGCGAGCCGAACAGGCCGCGCCGGGGAGCCGCCTGCCAGCCGAGACCCATGCGAACCGCAGTCAGGCTGCCACCGTCCTTCTTCTGCAGACTGATGGCCTGACCCTTGGTCATGTTGACGGTCACGCGCTGATTCCCCTCTCGAACGTCCCCTGTTGCCGCGTGCTCGCGGTTGACCAGAACCCTACGCAGCGGCACGGACAGTGCCGTACCCCGGTCCGCACTTTGTGTCGGTCTTGCAACACTGCGCGTACGCGGCCCTCTGTCAGGCCAGGCCCGCCTCCTTCATCTGGCGCAGTTCCTTCTTCATCTCGGAGACCTCGTCGCGCAGCCGGGCCGCGATCTCGAACTGGAGCTCGGCGGCGGCGGCCCGCATCCGCGCGGTCAGCTCCTCGATCTGCCCGGCCAGTTCTGCCGCGGGACGGTCGGTCGGCACGGTCTCGGTGGCCTTGCCCTTGCCCTTGGCGGACTTGGCGTTGCCGGCCGTCTTGCCGAGGGAGGGCACGGGCGCCTTGGTGCCCCCGCCGTCCTTCTTGGCCTTGCGGTAGCCCGAGCCGAGCAGCTGCTCGGTGTCGACGTCCTCGCGGGCGATCTGGGCGACGATGTCGTTGATCTTCTTGCGGAGCGGCTGGGGGTCGATGCCCCGTTCCGTGTTGTACGCGATCTGCTTCTCGCGGCGCCGGTTGGTCTCGTCGATGGCCTTCTCCATCGCGGGGGTGATCTTGTCGGCGTACATGTGGACCTGACCGGAGACGTTGCGCGCGGCGCGGCCGATGGTCTGGATCAGGGACGTGCCGGAGCGGAGGAAGCCCTCCTTGTCGGCGTCCAGGATCGCGACCAGGGACACCTCGGGCAGGTCGAGGCCTTCGCGCAGGAGGTTGATGCCGACCAGCACGTCGTACTCGCCGGCGCGCAGTTCACGCAGCAGTTCGACGCGGCGCAGGGTGTCGACGTCGCTGTGCAGATAGCGCACCTGGATGCCCAGTTCCAGGAAGTAGTCCGTGAGGTCCTCGGCCATCTTCTTGGTGAGCGTGGTGACGAGGACGCGCTCGTCCTTCTCGGTGCGCTGCCGGATCTCGTGCACCAGGTCGTCGATCTGGCCCTCGGTGGGCTTGACGACGACCTCGGGGTCGACGAGGCCGGTGGGGCGGATGATCTGCTCGACGAAGCCGTCCGAGCGGGACATCTCGTAGGTGCCCGGGGTGGCCGACAGGTAGACCGTCTGGCCGATGCGCTCCTGGAACTCCTCCCACTTCAGGGGGCGGTTGTCCAGGGCGGAGGGCAGCCGGAAGCCGTGGTCGACGAGGGTGCGCTTGCGGGAGGCGTCCCCCTCGTACATGGCGCCGATCTGCGGGACGGTGACGTGGGACTCGTCGATGACGAGGAGGAAGTCGTCCGGGAAGTAGTCCAGCAGGGTGTTGGGCGGTGAGCCGGGCGAGCGGCCGTCGAAGTGCATCGAGTAGTTCTCCACGCCGGAGCAGCTGCCGATCTGACGCAGCATCTCGATGTCGTAGGTGGTCCGCATGCGCAGGCGCTGGGCCTCCAGCAGCTTGCCCTGCTTCTCCAGCTCCGTCAGGCGCTCGGCCAGTTCCTTCTCGATGTCGTTGACGGCCCGCTCCAGGCGCTCGGGTCCTGCGACGTAGTGGGAGGCCGGGAAGACGTAGAGATGCTCGTCGTCGCTGATGATCTCGCCGGTGAGCGGGTGCAGGGTGGACAGCGCCTCGATCTCGTCGCCGAACATCTCGATGCGGACGGCCAGCTCCTCGTAGACCGGGAAGATCTCGATCGTGTCGCCGCGGACGCGGAAGGTGCCGCGGGTGAAGGCCATGTCGTTGCGCGTGTACTGGATGTCCACGAAGCGGCGCAGCAGCTCGTCGCGGTCGATCTCCTCGCCGACGCGCAGCGGGACCATGCGGTCCACGTACTCCTGCGGGGTGCCGAGGCCGTAGATGCAGGAGACCGAGGCGACCACGACGACGTCACGGCGGGTGAGCAGCGAGTTCGTCGCGGAGTGGCGCAGCCGCTCGACCTCCTCGTTGATCGAGGAGTCCTTCTCGATGTAGGTGTCCGACTGCGGGACGTAGGCCTCGGGCTGGTAGTAGTCGTAGTACGAGACGAAGTACTCGACTGCGTTGTTCGGGAGCAGCTCGCGGAACTCGTTCGCCAGCTGGGCGGCCAGCGTCTTGTTCGGCGCCATCACGAGCGTGGGGCGCTGGAGCTTCTCGATCATCCACGCGGTGGTGGCGGACTTACCGGTGCCGGTCGCGCCGAGCAGCACGACGTCCTTCTCGCCCGCCTCGACGCGCCGGGCGAGGTCGGCGATGGCCGTCGGCTGGTCGCCGTTCGGCTGGTAGGGGCTGACGACCTCGAAGGGCGCCACCGTGCGTTCGATCTTTGAAACGGGCCGCATGGGTTCCACCGTACGACCCCGCACTGACAACGGGCTCTGATCAGCGGTTCTGCGGGGTGCGGGACCCCCGGTGCTCCACGGTGCGGCGGGGGCGGAACCGCAGGCGGTGGGCGGAGTGGCGGACGTGGGTGTGGGCGGGGATGCCGGGCTTGTGCTCGGCGGGGACGACGGTGGGCTTCCCCATGACCATCAGCGGATCGAACATCACCACCACCCCCGCCAGGAGCAGGAAGGCGAGCGGGCCGATCAGCATGGGCGCGAGCAGTGTCGCGGGCGATTCCCCCGTGGTGGGTTCGGCCGTGCCGTGCAGGTGAACGCTGAGGGCGGCCATGCCCGTGTAGTGCATGCCGCTGACGGCGAGCCCCATGACGAGGCTGGCGCCGACGCTCCACAGGAAGCCCCTGACCTGGCCGGCGGCCCACAGGGCGGCGGTGGCGGCGCCCATGGCGATGGCGACGGAGATGCCGACGGTGACGGTGTTGTACTCCAGCTTCCCGTCCAGGCTCATGCTGGCCATGCCCAGGTAGTGCATCGACGCGATGCCCAGACCGGTGATGGTGCCGCCGGTGAACAGGGCCGTACCGCGCGCGCCCTTGTAGCCGACGATGAAGATCCCGATGCCCACCATGATGATCGCGACGGCAAGGCTCGCGAAGGTCATCGCCTTGTCGTAGTGGATCGGGGTGCCGCGGACCGTGAAGCCCATCATGGCGATGAAGTGCATGGTCCATATGCCGGAGCCGATGGCGGCGGAGCCGAGGGCGAGCCAGCCGGGGCGCCAGGACTGGGCGACGAGCATGGATCTCGTGGTGCAACGCAGGCCCAGCGCGCCGCCGAGGCAGGCCATGAAGTAGGCCACCAGGGGGGTGACCAGGCCGTAGCTGAATCCGTCGACCGTGCCCTGCATGCGCGGCTGCCCTTCCCGCCCTCGTACGTCCCGGAATTCCTGATGTGCGCCCCCTCCCAGGACCGCACAAGCGGTCAGGGTCGACGCAGAGAGTATGACCCCCACCGGAATGGTCGAACGACTTTCCGGCAAACAAACACGGCCTTGCCGCAGTTGTGCGGTACCAGTGAGCGGAGTTGGGCGATCTCCGTTCAACGTGTGGCCATCCTGCACCCCTCTCGCGTTGACCCTCTGCTGTCACAGTTGTGCTGTCTGTGATGTTGCCGTTCGCTCGTCGCGAGGAGTACGCATGCACGCGCGCGCTGTTGCCGCCTCGACCACCGCACTCCTGGGGACCGCCGCTCTCCTGTTCCCCGTCTCCCCCGCGCACGCCGCGGGTGGTGACACGTCCCCGCTGGTCATCGGGCACCGGGGGGCCTCCGCGTACGCGCCCGAGAACACCCTGGCCTCCCTCGACAGAGCTGCGGACCTGGGCATCCGCTGGGTGGAGAACGACGTGCAGCGGACGAGGGACGGAGAGCTGGTCGTCATCCACGACGACAACCTCCGGCGCACCACCGACGCCGAGGAGGTGTTTCCCGACCGGGCCCCCTGGAAGGTGGAGGACTTCACCGCCGCCGAGATCGCCCGTCTGGACGCGGGCAGCTGGTTCGCTCCCGCGTACGCGGGCGTGCGCGTGCCGACGTTGGAGCAGTTCGTGCGCCGCTTGGAACATCATCGTCAGAAATTGCTCCTGGAGATCAAGAACCCGGAGCTGTACCCGGGCATCGAGCGGCAGACGTTGGCGGTCCTCAGCAACGAGGGCTGGCTCGACCGGTCGCACCTGACGGGCCGGCTGATCGTGCAGAGCTTCAGCGCGGACAGCGTGCGAACGGTGCACGAGCTGAAGCCCGGCGTCAAGACCGGCCTCCTGGGGACGCCACGGCTGCCGGACCTGCTCGACTGCGCCGAGTTCGTCGACCAGATCAACCCCTCCCACAGCTCGCTCTCCCCGGCGTACGTGTCGTCCGTCCAGGCGTTCGACGGACCGCACGGCAGGCCGATGAAGGTCTTCGCCTGGACGGTCGACGACGCGAAGACGGCCCGGCGGGTCGCCGGTTACGGCGTCGACGGGATCATCACGAACAAGCCGGACGTGGTGCGCAAGGCCGTGGGCGGCTGATCCGGAGTTCCGCCCCGGCGGCGTTGTCAGTGGCGGGTCCTACTGTGGGCGCATGGACAGCCGAGAGCAGGTCGAGCCGAACATCGTGTGGGCGGTCGTCGACAGCGGGATCGGGCCGTTGCTGCTGGCCGCGAGCCGGGACGGGCTGGTCAACGTCGTGTTCCACGCCACGGACGCGGTACGGGACCGGGCCGTCGAGCGGCTGGCGTCGCGGCTGGGAACCGAGCCCGTCGAGGCGCCCGGCTCGCCGCTGCTGGCCGAGGCGATACGCCAGTTCGAGGCGTACTTCGCGGGTGAGCGGCGCGACTTCGACCTGCCTCTGGACTGGTCGCTGATCTCCGGCTTCAACCGGGCGGTCCTGCGCGAACTGGCCTCGGGCGTGCCGTACGGCCAGGTCGTCGGATACGGCGACCTGGCCGGGCGCGTCGGCCAGCCGGGCGCCGCCCAGGCCGTGGGCATGGCGATGGGCGCAAATCCGCTGCCGGTGGTGGTGCCCTGTCACCGGGTGGTGGAGAGCGACGGCGGCATCGGCGGCTTCGGGGGCGGCCTGGAGACCAAGCGGAGGCTGCTCGCCCTGGAGGGGGTGCTTCCCGAGCCGCTCTTCTGAGAGCCGCCGCTCCTCTGCGAGCCGATGGGGTTCCGGGCTCGGTCAGTCGTAGTGCCGGGCTTCGAAGACGTTGCCGTCCGGGTCGCGGAAGTAGAAGCTGCGGGCGGCCTTGCCCTGGGCTCCGAAGGAGCCGTGCGCGAGGTCCGACGTCGGTACGGAGCGTTCTTCGAGACGGCTGAGGAGGGCGTCGAAGTCGCCGTGGGGCAACGACAGGCAGACGTGGTTGACCGGGTGCCCCGCGCTGTCGGCGGAGCCGGGCAGCATCGTCATGCGTTCCGCGTAGCTCAGCGGCATGAGGTCGAGGATGGTCTCGCCGTTGACGCGCACGGAGGGGAACGGCGCCTCACCCGCCGCGAATTCCGCGAGCCGGACCGCCTCCAGGCCGACGGCCTTCTCGTAGAAGTCGGCGGCGGCCAGCGGGTCGCGCACCCAGAGGACGACATGGTCGAGACGTGTGTGATCGGTCATGCCCCCAGGCTCGTGACGACTCCGGCTGCCCGCAAGGGTTTGGCCCGGTCCGCCGCTCGCCAGAGATGAGGGAAGACGACTGACCGACTGACAGGAGGCAGGCGCGTGGTGCTGGTGGTGTCCGAAGAAGTGCGGGAGGCGATCGACGCGCGCCGGCCCGTCGTGGCCCTGGAGTCCACGATCATCGCCCACGGGCTGCCGCGGCCGCGCAACCTCCAGGTGGCGCTGGAGCTGGAGACGGCCGTACGGCAGGAGGGCGCGGTGCCCGCCACGATCGCCGTGCTGGACGGACGCCCGTGTGTGGGCCTGGACAAGGAGCAGCTGGAGCGGGTCGCGAACGAGGACGGGATCCGCAAGCTCGGCCACCGTGACCTGCCGCTCGCGGTGGCGTCCGGGGCGAGCGGGGCGACCACGGTGTCGGCGACGGCGCTGCTGGCGGCGCTGGCGGGCGTACGGGTCTTCGCGACGGGTGGGCTCGGCGGGGTGCACCGGGAGTGGACGACGACGCAAGACGAGTCGGCCGACCTGGGGCTGCTGGCGCGCACCCGCATCACGGTGGTGTGTGCCGGGGTGAAGTCGATCCTGGACGTACCGGCGACCCTGCAGCGGCTGGAGACGCTGGGGGTCGCCGTGGCCGGTTACGGCACCGGCCGGTTCCCCGGCTTCTACCTCTCGGACTCCGGGCACCCGGTGGACTGGACGCTTCAGACGCCGGGGCAGGTGGCGGACGTCATGCGGGCCCAGGACGCGCTCGACGGGCCCGAGTCGGCGCTGATCGTCGCCAACCCCGTGCCCGAGGACGAGCAGCTGGATCCGGACCTGCACGCGCGGGTGCTCGCGCAGGCGCTGCACGCGTGCGCGGAGGAGGGCGTCACCGGCCAGGCGGTCACTCCCTTCCTGCTCGACCACCTGGTGCGGCACACGGACGGCGCCTCCCTGAGCGCCAACCTGGCGGCGGTCCGGGGGAACGTACGCCTGGCGGCACGGATCGCGGCGGCCTGGGCCCGGGGATGACGGCGGCCGGCGGCGCGGGGCCGGAAGGGAGAACGGCCTCCGGGAGCACGGGCGCCGAGGAGGGCCAGGGGCTGCTGGGCCCGGGAGAGGGAACGGCCTCCGGGAGCACGGGCACCGAGGCGGGCCGGGGGTTGCTGGTCGTCGGGGACGTCATCACGGATGTCGTCGCGCGGCACCGAGGGCCGCTCGCGCCCGGCACGGACACGGCCGCCAGGATCCGGACGGTGGCCGGCGGAGCGGGCGCCAACGTGGCGTGCTGGGCGGCCCACCGGGGAGCGGCGGACGTGCGGCTGCTCGGACGCGTCGGGGCGGATGCGGCGGCATGGCACGAGCGGGAGCTGGTCGCCCAGGGGGTGCGTCCGCAGCTCGTCATCGACCCGCTGGCGCCGACCGGCACGGTGATCTGCATGGTCGACGGGGGCGCTTCAGCGGAACGGACGTTCCTCACCGACAGCGGCGCGTCGGTGCGGCTCGGACCCGCCGACTGGTCGGACGCGCTACTCGACGGCGTGGCCCGGCTGCACCTCTCGGGCTACCTGCTGTTCTCCGACCCGAGCCGGGCCATGGTGACGGTGGCCCTCGGAGCCGCACGCGCCCGGGGGGTGCCGGTGAGCCTGGACCCGGCTTCGGCCGGCTTCCTGGCGGAGCTGGGCGCCGAGCGGTTCCTCGAGCTCGTCGAGGGCGTGGACGTGCTGCTTCCCAGCCGGGACGAGGCGTGCCTGCTGACGGGGCTGGCGGACGCGGCCGAGGCGGCGGCCGAGCTGAGCCTGCGTGTGCCGCTGGTCGTCGCCAAGCAGGGCCACGAGGGGGCACTCGTGGCCCGCTCGGGGAAGGTGAGCGCCCGCGTCCCGGCCGTACCTGCGACACCACGGGACACCACGGGGGCGGGTGACGCCTTCACCGGCGCGTTCCTCGCCGCCCTGCTCGCGGGTGCGGGGCCGCGGGACGCGGCCGCGGAGGGCTGCCGGGCGGGTGCGCGAGCGGTGGAGCAGGTGGGCGGCAGACCGCCCGTGCGGGGCTGACGGCCCCACCCGCTACTGCTTACGCCCCCACGCCGAGATCATCGGAGCCGTCGTCAGATCGAGTGTGCCGGACATGACGTTCTCCAGGTGCCGGTCGATGTCCTGGTCCGTGGCGAGGCCGGCGGTGACGAGCTGGTCGCGGATCTGGCGGATCGTGACGGACTCCAGGGCCGCGCAGGCCGGCGAGGCGAGGGGGAAGTAGGCATCGGCGTGGACCCGGGTCAGTCCGGCGTCGCGGAGCAGCCGCGGCAGTGTCCGGCCGCAGGGCAGATCGGTCCCGCGGTCGGCGAGCAGTCGGCGGAAGCCCTGCCGCAGCCGGTTCGCGAGCTGCTGCTCGGGCCCGTACTCGTCGGGGCAGAGAAGGGGCTGCAGCGCTGGGTCGGCGTCCTCGACGAGGAGGCGCCCGCCGGGGCGCAGTGCCGTGGCCATGGACCGCAAGGCCCGTTCCCGGTCGGTCACGTGGACGAGGGCGAGGCGGGCGTGGACCAGGTCGAAGCCCTCCCCCGGCGGCTCCTGCGCGCCGAGGTCGTGGAGCCGCACCTCGACCGGTGGCCGGGCGGCGGAGGCGAGTGAAGAGGTGTCGGTGTGGGTCGCGACGACGCGTCCCGTCGGGCCGACCTTCTTGGCCAGCCACGCCACCACCGAGGTGCCGGCGCCGACCTCCCAGCACCGCCAGCCGGATCCGATGCCGAGCGCTTCGAGGTGCCGGAACGTCGTGGGGTCGAAGAGGGCGGCGAAGGCACTGAAGTGCTCCGCCGCCTCGGTCTGCCGGTTCGCCAGGAGGTACCCGTCGGTTCGCGTCATACGACGATCATCCCATTTGTCCGACTTACCCGTACTCGTCGACGCTCCGGCACGGAGCACCGGGTCGGCTGCTTCGTGGCGGAGAAGGATCGAGGCTCCCGTACGAGAACCACCCGGTCAGGACATGCGTCGTACGGCAGGGTCACGGCGCCTGTGTGTCGTCCGTCCACAGGCGGGAACGAAGCGGAATGAGCCTTGTCCACAGGCTTACCCGCAGCTCACGCGGGCCTGGCAGACTGGCGCGCCAAGGCGCAGGAACAGCGCGAGAAGTTCCACGCAAGGAGAGCCGGATGTCCATGGCAGGGAATCTGCGGAAGGTCACGAGCCTCGGCGGGGTCGGTGGCCTTCGCAAGGTGGCTCGGCTGGCCCGGCGACGTCCGCGCGTCGATCTGAGTCACCCGGCCCGGTCCCCGCTGGGCTCCTCGGTGGTGAACTGCGTGACGTACCGGGACGGCGTCCGCACCTCCGCGCGCGGCGATCTGGTGGACACCGTGGAGCGGGTGCGCAAGAGCCGGGAGGGCTTCGTCTGGCTCGGCCTGCACGAGCCCACGGACCAGGAGTTCGCGGGCATCGCCGAGCTCTTCGACTTGCACCCGCTGGCCGTCGAGGACGCGATCGAGGCCCACCAGCGGCCCAAGCTGGAGCGCTACGGCGAGACGCTCTTCGCGGTGTTCAAGACGGTCTGCTACGTCGAGCACGAGGAGCTGACGGCCACCAGCGAGGTGGTGAACACCGGCGAGATCATGGTGTTCGTCGGCGCGGACTTCGTGATCACGGTGCGGCACGGCCGGCACGGCTCGCTGGGCCCGCTGCGCGAGGAGCTGGAGTCCGACCCCGGCCAGCTCGCCAAGGGCCCGTCGGCGGTGCTGCACGCGCTCGCGGACCATGTGGTGGACGACTACCTGACGGTCACGGACGCGGTGCAGGCGGACATCGACCAGGTCGAGACGGACGTGTTCTCGGAGGCCGGCGCGCGGGCCGACCCGGGGCGCATCTACCAGCTCAAGCGTGAACTGCTGGAGCTCAAGCGGGCGGTGGTTCCGCTCAGCCGGCCACTGGAGGATCTCGCAACCCGGCCGATCCGGGCGGTCGATCCGGAGATACAGGCGTACTTCCGCGACGTCTCGGACCATCTCCTGCGGGCGAAGGAGCAGATCGCCGCCTTCGACGAACTGCTCAACTCCATCCTCCAGGCGCACCTCGCGCAGGTCACGGTCGCGCAGAACGAGGACATGCGGAAGATCACCGCGTGGGCCGCGATCGTCGCGGTGCCGACGATGGTCTGCGGGGTCTACGGCATGAACTTCGACCACATGCCGGAGCTGCACTGGCGGTACGGCTACGGCATGGTCATCGGCGTGATATCCGTCGCGTGCCTCGCCCTGTACCGGGGGTTCCGGCGCAGCGGCTGGCTCTGACTCGGGCCGTGGCCCGCTGGGGGCCCAAGGGCGCGTGCGAGTGCCTGCGGGGTGACCAGGCGGTCAGTGCATGGCGGTCGTGGCGTAGACGCTCTCCGCCCAGGAGGCGATCTGGTCCTTCGCGAGATGCCGGGCCAGGTCGGCTTCGCTGATCATGCCGACCAGGCGCTTGTCCCGGATCACGGGCAGCCGGCGGATCTGGTGCTCCTGCATCTCGTGCAGCACCTCGCCGACATCGGCGTCCGCGTCGATCCAGCGGGGCGTGCCCTTGGCCATCTCGCCCGCGGTGATCCTGGCGGGGTCGTGACCCATGGCGACGCAGCCGACGACGATGTCGCGGTCGGTGAGGATGCCGCAGAGCCGCTCGTTCTCGTCGCTGATGGGCAGGGCGCCGACGTTGAGTTCGCGCATGAGCTGGGCGGCGCGGTCGAGTGTTTCGTGGGCGGGGATCCACTGGGCGCCGCGGTGCATGATGTCTCCGGCGGTGGTCATGGGGTACCTCCCGGTGCCGGACGGCCGGCGCGGAGCGGGACGCACCGCGAGTCCCGGCGCCCTTCATTCTCGCCGCGCAGCCGGATGCCCGCACACGGAAGCCGACGGCCTACGGGTCGGGACCCAACACGGGTCGCCACCGGACACGGGTCGGCACCGGACACCGGCCCCGCCTCAGCCGTTCCACGCCGGATGACGCGGGTCGTCGGCCCGTACCAGGACATCCGACGTTCCCACCGGGTCCGTCTCCTGCTCGTAGCGCTCGAAGGCGGGGAGGGTCCAGTGCTCGGCCTCGGGTGTGCGGCGGCGCAGGGCGCCTTGGGAGAGGAGGACGTGGACGCTCAGATCGAAGGGGAACCAGTGCCGGAGGAGGAAGGGCCCGTGCATCAACAGCACACCACCGGGCGGGAGTTCGGCGTAGGGGCTGCGAGTGGCACGGTCGGCGGCCGGGTCCCACAGGTCGGGCAGGACGCGGCCGTCGCCGTCGGCTTCGAGCGGGCCGAACACCTCGCGCCACAGGGCACCCGTGTCGTACCAGCCGCTGTAGTAGGCCTCGACGTCCTGGTGGCCGTACTCCAGCCGTACGGAGGCGGGGCGCAGAAAGCCCTCGGTGCCCACGACGAGGGACGAGCGGCCGCGTATGCGCAGCGCCTCGCCGACGCGGCGGGCGAGGTCTCCCGGGCGGGCGGCCGGAGCACCGTCGAAGGCGATGCGGGGCCAGGGACTGCCGTCGGCGGGCTTCAGATCGAGCAGGCGCTGGGCGAGCAGGTCGCCGAGCCGTTCCCAGGTGATCGCTTCGAGTCGCACACGGCCCATGATGCGTCAGGCCGGGGCAGGGGGCGTCCCGCCGGCCGGCGCCTCGGCGGAGCAGCGGCCGGATCGCCTGGGTCCGTCCCCAAGTGCGCAGTTCGGGCCGCCGTCACGGGGAATGAAGCAGGTATGGTCCCCCGCGCCTCGCTCCCGCCCCGCACCGGACTCCTCGTCTTCCAGCCCCTCAAGCGGCGGTACTGCGCCGAGTGCCGACGGGGGCCGCTGCCGCTGCTGGTCCTGGAGGACGGCGCCCCGCGCTGCCTGGACTGCGCCGACCTCGCGCACCTGGTGTTCCTGCCGAGCGGCGACACCGCGCTGACCCGCAGATCGCGGGAGGAGAGCGTGCTGTCGGCCGTGGTCGTACGGTTCAACCGGCGCAAGAGCCGGTACGAGCGGCAGGGCGTTCTGGTCGAGGAGGCGGCGCTCGAACGGGCCGAGCAGCGGTGCCTCGCGGACGCCGAGGCGAGACGGCGACGCCGGGAGCGGGACGCGCGGCGGCGGGCGGCTCAGGACGCCTTGTTCGCCCAGGCGTTCGCGACGGAGATACTCCGGCTCTTTCCGGGGTGCCCGGCCGATCGGGCGCGGGCCATCGCCCTGCACGCCTCGGAGCGGGGCAGCGGGCGGGTGGGCCGCAGCGCGGCGGGTCGTGCGCTGACCGAGGGTGCGGTGACCTCGGCGGTCGTGGCGTCCGTACGGCACCTCGACACGCCGTACGACCGGCTGCTGATGAGCGGCGTGCCGAGACACGAGGCGCGGCGGCGGATCGCGGCGGCGGTGGCGACGGTGCTGAGGGGATGGGCCGAGGCGGGGCTCGGTTCCACGGGGTGATGTGAAGCTCCCGGCGCGCAGAGCCGCCGCGCGTCCGCCCCGGCCGTTCCACGGGCGTGAGGAGGGGGCCGTCCGGTGGACCGTGGACGTGTGCTTATGGGCCCGCGCCGCTCGGCCATGGTCACTGTGCCGGTACGGGATTTCACTTGTGGTGAGGAAGGGTGCCGGGCAGGGTCCCCGGCTCGACGGGCGGGAGAGGGACATGATCGACGGACCGTACTTCGTGCTGACGGTGCTGGGGGTGCTCGGGACCGGCCTCGTGGCCGGGGTGTTCTGCGGGTTCTCGACCTTCGTGATGCGGGGCCTCGGCATGCTGCCGCCCGCGCAGGGGGTCGCCGCGATGAACGCGATCAACGTGGCCGCGGTGACTCTGCCGTTCATGATCGTGTTCCTCGGGTCGGCCGCGCTGTGCGCGGTGATCGCCGTGGTGACGTTCGTGCTGTGGCCGGACGAGGGAACGGTGGAGCTCCTGGTGGGCAGCGCCCTGTACCTGTTCGGGTCGTTCGGGCTGACCATGGTCGCGAACGTGCCGCGCAACGACGCGCTGGCCGGGCTGGAGCCGGACACACCGGAGGCGGCGGCGTACTGGCCGGTGTATCTGCGGGAGTGGACGCTGTGGAACCACGTCCGCACGGCCGCCTCGGCCGGGGCGGCGCTGTCGTACGTGCTGGCGCTCACCTGACGCCGGCGGCTCACCGGGCTCCGGCGCCAGGCGGCGACAGGCAGCGGCCGGGTGGCGGACGTATCGTGGCGAAAGGAGTCCCGCACGACGCATGAGGAGAGTGCGGCCCGACGACGTACGGCCCGGCACACGTGCACGCAAGGAAGACGGCCATGGCCGATCCCAAGGGTTTCATGACCACGCCCCGCCAGGACTGGCCGCGCAGGCCGGTCGAGGAACGGGCGCGGGACTGGGACGAGGTCTATGTCCCCGGGGCGCTGCTGCCGATCATCAGTCGGCAGGCCGACCGTTGCATGGACTGCGGCATCCCCTTCTGCCACGACGCCTGCCCGCTGGGCAATCTGATCCCCGAGTGGAACGACCTGGTCTCCCGGGAGGACTGGCGGGCGGCCTCCGACCGGCTGCACGCCACGAACAACTTTCCGGAGTTCACCGGCCGGTTGTGCCCGGCTCCGTGCGAGGCGGGGTGTGTGCTGGCGATCAACCAGCCTGCCGTCACGATCAAAAACGTCGAGTGTGCCATCGCGGACCGGGCCAGGGAGGAGGGCATCGCGCCGCCGATGCCGCCGGAGCGGCTGTCCGGCAAGACGGTCGCGGTGATCGGCTCGGGCCCGACCGGGCTGGCCGCGGCCCAGCAGCTGACGCGGGCCGGGCACACGGTCGCGGTGTACGAGAGGGACGACCGGCTCGGCGGACTGATGCGGTACGGCATCCCGGCGTTCAAGATGGAGAAGCACCATCTGGAGTGGCGGCTGGAGCAGATGCGGGCCGAGGGGACGAAGTTCCGGACGTCGACGGCGGTCGGGCGGGACATCGGGGCCGAGGAGTTGCGCACGCGCTATGACGCCGTGGTGCTCGCCACCGGGGCGACCGCCTGGCGTGAACTCCAGGTGCCGGGGCGGGAGCTGACGGGGATCCACCAGGCGATGCAGTACCTGCCGCTGGCCAACCGGGTGCGCGAAGGTGATCTGGAGACGTCTCCGCTGTCGGCCGCAGGGAGGCACGTGGTCATCGTCGGTGGCGGCGACACCGGGGCGGACTGCCTGGGCACGGCGGTCCGGGAGGGCGCGGCGTCCGTGACCCAGCTGGACATCTACGCACTGCCGGACGCGGAGCGGGACGAGGACACCGAGCCCTGGCCGACGTACCCGATGCGGGTCTACCGGCTGTCCGCCGCTCATGAAGAGGCCCGTGACCTGCGGACCGCCCCGGTCGCGAACGCGGACGCACGGCTGTTCGCGGCATCCACGCTGCGCTTCGACGGCGACGAGCAGGGGCATGTGCGGTCGCTGCACCTGGTCGAGGTGGACGCGCGGCGCCGCCCGCTGGACGGCACCGGGCGGACGCTCCCCGCCGACCTCGTGCTGCTCGCCCTCGGCTTCTCGGGGCCCGACCGGGAGGACGGGCTCGTCGACCAGCTGGGGCTGGAGATGGAGCCCCGCGGGACGATCGCGCGGGACTCCGGATTCGCCACGAACGTGCCCGGGGTGTTCGCCGCGGGCGACGCGGCGCGGGGGCAGTCGCTCATCGTGTGGGCGATCGCCGAGGGGCGGGCGGTGGCGGCTGCCGTCGACCGTCATCTGACGGGCAGTTCGAGGCTGCCGGCGCCGATCGGGCCGTACGACCGGCCCATGGCTGTGTAGTCCGCCGCGCCCCCGCCAACCGCCGCCGCGCCACCCGGCAACCGATCACCGCCCACCTGCGGACGACCACCGCCCACCTGACGGACGATCACCACCCACCCGTCGGACGGTCACCGCTCGTCCGTCCCCGCGACCTTCCCCGTCGACAGCGCCACCCTGTTCCACGTGTTGATCGTGCAGATCAGGGCGATGACCTGGGCCAGTTCCCGCTCGTCGAACCGCGCGGCCGCCTGCGCGTAGACGTCGTCCGGGACGCCGGCGTCGGCGACGAGCGTCAGCGCGTCCGTGAGGGCGAGGGCCGCCTGCTCCCGCTCGGAGAAGAAGTGACGGGCCTCGCGCCACACGGCGACCATGTGCAGCCGGTCCTCGCTCTCACCGGCTTTGCGGGCGTCATTGGTGTGCATGTGGAGGCAGTACGCGCAGTGGTTGAGATGGGAGGAACGGATCTGGATCAGCTCGACCAGGGCCGGGTCGAGGCCCTCGCGGGCGGCGGCGTCGAAGGCGATGAGGGCCCGGAAGGCCTTCGGGGCGGACGTGCCGAAGTCCAGCCGGTTCGCCGTCCCGTGGGCGCTCTTCGTGCTCGTGTTCGTCGTCATGCCCTTCAACCTACGGGCCGGAAAGACCCGCTGTAGGGTGCATTTCCATGGTGGATTCGTGGGTCAATGCGGCGGAGCGGATCGGGTCCGACCTGCATCTGGAGCTGACCGGGCCGGGCGGCCGCCGGGCGGCACTGATCGGGGCCCTGCGCGAGGCCGTCCGCAGCGGGCGGCTCGCCCGGGGTACGCGGCTGCCGCCGTACCGCTCGCTCGCGGCGGACCTAGGGGTCGCGCGCAACACGGTGGCGGACGCGTACGCGGAACTCGTCGCGGAGGGCTGGCTCACCGCCCGGCAGGGCTCGGGCACCCGGGTCGCGGAGCGAGCCGAACCGCTGCGGCCCGCCGCCCGCGTGCCCAAGAAGACGCCTCCACGCGCGCATGGCCCGCGGCACGATCTGACGCAGGGCACGCCGGACGCCTCGGCCTTCCCACGCACCGCCTGGCTGACCTCCTACCGGCGAGCCCTCCAGCAGGCGCCCCACGAGGTGTTCGGGCCGGGCGACCCCGCGGGGCGGCCGGAACTGCGGGAGGCGCTCACGGAGTACCTGGCACGCGCCCGGGGGGTGCGGACCGCGCCGGGCCGGATCGTGATCTGCTCCGGTTTCGCGCACGCGCTGCGGCTGCTGTTCGGCGGCGGCGTCCTGCGCGGGCCGCTGGCGGTGGAGGCGTACGGACTCGGGTTCCACCGGGAGGTCCTGGGCGCGGCCGGGGTGCGGACCGTGCCGCTCCCCCTCGACGACAACGGCGCACAGGTCGACCGGTTGGGGCGCGAGCGGGCCGTACTGCTCACGCCGGCGCACCAGTTCCCGACCGGCGGCCCGCTGCACCCCGCGCGCCGGGCCACCGTGATCGACTGGGCACGCGCGCGTGACGGGCTGGTCCTGGAGGACGACTACGACGGGGAGTTCCGCTACGACCGCAAGCCGGTCGGCGCGGTTCAGGGGCTCGACCCCGAGCACGTGATCCACATCGGCTCGGTGAGCAAGAGCCTGTCGCCGGCGGTGCGGCTGGGCTGGATGGTGCTCCCGGAGCGGTACGTCGGCGCCGTACTGGACGCCAAGGGCGAGCGCGAGGCGTGGGCGAGCGTGCTCGACCAGCTGAGCCTGGCGGACTTCATCGCCTCGGGGGCGTACGACCGGCACGTGCGGCGGATGCGGCAGCGGTACCGCGGCCGCCGGGACCGGCTCGTCTCGGCGCTCGCCGAGCACGCGCCGCACATCGAGGCCACCGGCATCGCGGCCGGGCTGCACGCGGTGCTGCGGCTGCCGCCCGGCACCGAGGCGTCCGCGGTCAAGGCCGCCGCCTGGCAGGGCATCGCCCTCGACGGCCTCGCAGCGTTCCGGCACCCGGAGGCCGACATGCCGGTGGGCGACGGGCTCGTCGTGGGGTACGCGACCCCGTCCGAGCACGCCTACGGGCCGGCCCTGGAGGCGCTGTGCGGTGCGCTGCCGCCGCCCTGACCGGCCCGAAGCGGAACCCTGGCGGACTCCGAAACGCCTAGGCCTTGCGCCCGATCGCCCCGTAGCCCGGAATCACCCCGTCGTCCTGCCCGGGCACGGGTTCGCCCAGCTCGGGGTGCCAGCGGTGGGGCACCTCGACGCCGGGCTCGACGAGTTCCAGGCCGTCGAAGAAGCGGGTGAACTCCTCACGGGAGCGCAGGGCCAGGGTGACGCCGGCGGCACGCAGCTTCTCGGTGGCCGCCTGCGACTCCTCCGGGGTGAAGTCGGCGGTGGCGTGGGTCATCACCAGGTAGCTGCCGGAGGGCAGTTCGGCGAGCAGCCGGCGGACCAGGTCGTGGGCGCCGTCCTCGTCGGAGATGAAGTGCAGCAGCGCCACGAGCGACAGCGCGACGGGCCGGCCGAGGTCCAGGACCTTCTTCGCGCCCTTAAGGATGGCGTCCGGGTCGCGCACGTCGGCCTGGAGGTACTCGGTCGCGCCCTCGTCCGTGCCGCGCAGCAGGGCCGCCGCGTGGGCCAGGACGATGGGGTCGTTGTCGCAGTAGACGACCCGGGCGCCGGGTGCCGTCTCCTGGGCGACCTGGTGCAGGTTGGGCTCGGTCGGGATGCCGGTGCCGATGTCCAGGAACTGCCGTACGCCGTTGCGGGCCAGCCAGCGTGTGGCCCGGTGCATGAAGGCGCGGTTGACCCGGGCCATCACCGGCACCCTGGGGTCGAGGGTGAGCATCTGCCGGCCCATCTGCTCGTCGACCGGGTAGTTGTCCTTGCCGCCGAGGTACCAGTCGTACATCCGCGCGGGATGGGGTCTGGTCGTGTCGATCTGGTCGGCCGACGTGGGTTCCTGCCCGGTCATGAGGCACTCCGTAAGGCGCAAGGGGCGGTCAATTCAGCGCCAGCGTAGGAAAGTTAAGGACAAAGAACGGCACATACGCATCAGGACAGCAGGAAGTCCGCCTCCCCGGACTTCGCCCCCTCGATGAAGGCCGTCATCTCGTCGGTGGTGTAGATCAGCGCCGGTCCGTCCGGGTCGGTGGACTGGCGGAGGGCGATCCGGCCGTCGGCGAGTTTCATCGCCTCCAGGCAGTTGCCTCCGTTCCCGCCGCTCCACGGCTTGTGCCAGCCTTCGCTGCCCAAGTCGCGCGCGGGCATGCCGTTGTAGACGTGTTTGCGCGGCTTGATGCGATCCATTCACAGCTCCTTGCGGAGATCCCGGAGGATCTCCTTCGTGCGATGTGCCGTAGCGGCCTGCGCCGCCATGCGGTCCATGACCTCGAGGTGGGTCGCCACCTCGGTGCGCGCGTCCAGATAGACCGCGCCGGTCAGGTACTCGCTGTAGACCATGTCCGGCAGTTCGGGCATGGCGAATCGGAACAGCACGAACGGCCCGTACGTGCCCGGGTGCGGCCCATTGGCGAACGGGGCGATCTGCAGCGTCACGTTGGGCAGCTTCGTGGCGTCGAGCAGCTTGTCGATCTGGGCCCGCATGACCTCCGGGCCGCCGGCCGGGCGCCGCAGCGCGGTCTCGTCCATCACGACCCACAGCCGGGGCGCGTCCTCGCGGGTGAGCAGGTCCTGGCGCTGCATGCGCAGGGCGACATGGCGCTCGATGTCATCGGGCCGGGTCTGGCCGATGGCGCCCGACTGGAGCACCCCGCGCGCGTAGTCCTCGGTCTGCAGCAGCCCGGGGACGAAATGAGGCTCGTAACTGCGGATGACGCTGGCCGCGCCCTCCAGGCTCACGTACATCGAGAACCAACCGGGCAGGATGTCGTGGAAACGCTGCCACCAGCCGGGCCGGTTGGCTTCCTCGGCCAGCAGGACGAAGGCCTCGGCCTCCTCGTCGGAGATGCCGTAGGCCTTGAGGAGCAGTTGCAGGTAAGGGATTTTGAGCGCGACCTCGGCCATTTCCATACGGCGGACCGTGGCGGGGGCGACGCGGAGGATGCGCGCGGCCTCCTCGCGCTTCATCCCGGCGTGTTCCCTCAGGTCCAACAGGCGTCGGCCGAGAACGACCTGACCGACCGTCGGCGCGGACCGCGGTTCACTCACGCTCCACCTCCAGTTTCCAGGAAAAGTTCTGACGAGCCGGTCACAAAAGAACGCTGACAGCCCGGCGGCGCCATTCGAGGACCTTTTCGAAGAACTGATTCGAACAAAGGTTTCGAACGAATCTTCGACGATCTCAACTGGCGCCGCGCGGGGTGCTGTTGCGAGCAGTGTGCCACGGCCTTCCAGACCGTCACACAGCACTCTGCAAATTTCAGAGTGACACTTGCCAAGTGTTCACGGCGGGGCGATAGTGGCAAGCGTGATTCCGTCCGCGCCCTTAGGAACAGACGCCGCCGGCCCTCCCGGGCTTGGCGCCGCCACGGAAGAGGTCCCCCTCGGGGCCGCTGCCGAGCGCCGGTTCCGTTTCGAGCTGGCCGCACATCCGGGTTCTCCCGCGCAGGCCAGACGCCTGACCCGAGCCCGGCTGACGGGCTGGTCGGTGTGCGAGGACACGTGCGACAGCGCGGCCCTGGTGGTTTCCGAGCTGGTCACCAACGCCATCGTGCACACGGCGAGCACCCACATAGTGTGCGAGCTGCACGACGGTGACGACCTGGTGCGGATAGCCGTGCGCGACGAGGGCTGCGCCCCTGGCCAGCCCCACGCCGCCGGCCGGACACGGCCCGAGGAGGAGCACGGGAGGGGACTGCTCCTCGTCGACGCCCTCTGTCATTCCTGGGGCGCCCACGAGAACGGCCCCGGGCTGCTGGTCTGGGCCGAGCTGCCACGCACGGCGGACCTGCCGAACGATCCGGCCGAGCCCTGTGCGGACCTGGGCTGGGGCGCCCGCCCGAAGCGCGGCCCGTCCGATGACCCGGACGACCGAGACGGAACCCCTCAGGAGGCACGCCACACGCGCGGAGCCCCGGAGGTCCCCCCGCAGAAGCGCCGCCGAGAGCGGGGGCACGCATGAGCCCCGCACGGGGAGGACGCGTGCTGAACCTGGACACGCTGCTGCGCGTCCGCCGCGGGCTGCGGACGCCCGGTCCGGCCCTGCGGCTGCCCGTGCCCGACGGCATGACGGCCCCGCTGGGCTGTGACGCGGTCGCCGTGCCCGCCGCCCTCGGCCCGCTGGTCATGCCGCGACTGCCCCGCGTGGGCTGCGTCTACGCCGACGAGACGCACTGGTGGTGGCTCGTGCCGTCCGACTCCGACCACGCCCTTGAGTGGCCCGCCCCGGCGCGGTACGTCACCGGCGCGGCCGTCCCCGACCTGCCGGAGATCCCCGACCTGATCCACCGCCCGGACGGCACCCTTCCGTACACCCCGCCGATACCCCTGTACCTGGCCCTGTGCCGCGCGACGGGGACGGCACCCTCCTGGTCCCGTCCGGTCAGCGCGTAGACGGCCCCTCCTGGTCCCGTCCGGTCAGCGCGTAGTCGGACCAGCCCGGCCCCGCACGCCCAGCCGTCGCCCACCCCACCTCCACACCCGGCCTCCGCGCCGCCGGCGCCCCTCCTTCCGGCCGCTCCCCTCACCCCAGCGCATGCCCCCGTCCCCCCACCACCCCGCACCCCCGCGCCGCCCCGCACCTCCTCCGGCCAGGTCGTGCGCCCGCGCGCATCCGGCGCCCCGGGCTGCGCCCTGCCCCGGGCGGTGTCCGCCCCGCGATAGTGGCCGTTCGTTCCAAGGAGCGGGCCCGAGCGGGGAGGTCGGTCGACTGTGGGGAAGAAGCGGACCGCGCCGGAGGTGTCCGAGTCGGAGCGGCTGCTCTTCGGCGGGCCGCTGCGCTACGACATGGGCTGGAACAGTCACGCCGACGCGTTCCTGGAGCTGAACTTCCACGCCATGATCACCCGGCTGCCGTCCCTGCTCGCGGCCAGCCTCCGGCTCGCCCGGCAGGCCGACCGGGGCGCCGCGCGGATCGTGCTGGCCGCCGAGGCGGGCCGGGGCGTGGCGCAGGCGGTGAGCCTGCTCGCGGTGAACAGCGTGCTGGCCCGGCTGATGGGCGGCGGCCCGATCGACGACCGGCTCCGCGGAGCCGTCCCCGCCCTGGTCACGGTGGCCGTCGTGATGTTCCTCGCAGCCCTGCTGCGGGCCGCGAGCACCTATGCCACCGGCCGGCTGGAGCCCAAGGTCGAGCGGGTGGCGACCGAGCAGTACCTGGAGCGGGCCGCGGCCGTGGAGCTGGCCGCGATCGAGGACCACGCCTTCCACAAGCTGCTGGACACCGCGCAGTACGGTGCCGCCTCCGCGCGCCGGATGATCTCCTACGGGACGCGCGTGATCAACGCGATGATCTCGCTGGTCGCGGCGGCGGGCGTGCTGACCGTGCTGCACCCCGCCCTGCTGCCGCTGCTGGTCACGATGACCCTGCCGAGCGCCTGGAGCGCGCTGACCCTCGCCCGGCGCCGCTACGAGTCCTTCCACGCCTGGGTGCAGCACGCCCGCGCGGGCCGGCTGCTCGGCAGCCTGCTCATCGAGCCCGAGGCGGCCCCCGAGATCCGGGTGCACGGGGTGGGCGCCTTCCTGCTGCGGCACTTCCGCGCGATGTCGGAGACGGCCGAGGCCGAGCAGGCCCGCCTGGCGAGGCTCGCCGCGCGCACCGGCCTGATCGCGGCGGCGTGGACGGGCCTGGCGACGGTGGCGACGTACGCGACGCTGGGCGGGCTGCTGCTGGCGGGCGCGATGGCCCTGTCGGTGGCGGGTACGGCCGTGATCGCGATCCGGACCGGCTCGCAGAGCCTGGACACGCTCGTGGTGGAGGTCAACGCGCTGCACGAGGAGGCACTCTTCGTCGGCGATCTGCACCGGCTGTACACCGAGGCGGACCAGTGGGCGATCCCGGCGGGCGGCACGCGGCTGCCGGAGGATCCGCGCGAGATCCGCTTCGAGAAC
>NZ_JBEOXI010000019.1:0-4087 GCF_040296465.1 Streptomyces sp. NPDC002130 | reverse complement strand
ATCTGCACCGGCTGTACACCGAGGCGGACCAGTGGGCGATCCCGGCGGGCGGCACGCGGCTGCCGGAGGATCCGCGCGAGATCCGCTTCGAGAACGTCACCTTCCGCTACCCGGGCGAGTCCGCACGCCCCGCCCTCGACGACGTGACGCTCACCCTGCCGCTGGGCCGGATCGTGGCCCTGGTCGGCGAGAACGGCTCCGGCAAGACCACCCTGGTCAAGCTGCTCGCCGGGCTCTACACGCCGGAGCGGGGGCGGATCCTGTGGGACGGCGTGGACGCGGCGACCGCGGACCGGCACCTGCTGGCCGAACGGATCGCGATGGTGGCGCAGGACTTCAAGCGGTGGCCGTTCACGGCCCGGGTGAACGTCGCCCTGGGACGCACGTCGGTGCCCGTGTGCGAGGACCGGCTGGCCGCGTCGATCGCCGAGGCCGGGGCGGAGACGGTGGTCGCGGACCTGCCGCGCGGACTGGACACGCTGCTCGCCCGCAACTTCAGCGGCGGGCACGAGCTGTCGGGCGGTCAGTGGCAGCGGCTGGGCATCGCCCGGGCGGCCTACCGCAGGGGCCACATCCTGATCGTGGACGAGCCGACGGCGGCCCTGGACGCCCGGGCCGAGCTGGAGGTCTTCGAGCGGATCCGCGCCCTGGCCGACAGCGGCCAGACGGTCGTACTGATCACGCACCGGCTGGCGTCCGTGCGGCACGCGGATCTGGTGCACGTCCTGGACCAGGGCCGGCTCGTGGAGTCGGGGACACCGGACGAGCTGCTGGCGACCGGCGGGCTCTACGCCGAGCTGTACGCGCTCCAGGCGGAGCAGTTCGCCTCGTCACCCGCGCCGGTCAGGAAGGTGCCGGCGCCGAAGGCGGGCTGACGCCACACGTCAGGCCGTGGCGTCGGCCGCGTCCCCGCTGCGCACGATCACCAGGAACATGTCCGTGGCGAGGTCCATGACGACCTCGGCAGGCAGGCCCTCGCTGCGCCGCGCCTGCGCGAACTCCTCCGCAGGCCAGGAACCACGCGGCCCACCGGCGGGAAAGCGCTCGAGCACCGTTCGCCCGTTCACCCTGCACCTCCATGTAGCGCTGTACTCGTAGAGTTAAACGCCAACCATGGGGTGAACGGCTCGCGAAGTGACGGTTCTGAGACGTACTTGACACGCGTTCACCGCTAAGTGTGACCAACCTCTCAGCCTCTTGGCGCATGTGTTCACTTTCCGTATCAGTCGTCGTACTCGTCGTGATACCGCACGTCCTCATTTCCCGCAGGCGCCCCAAAGGCCGACGCGCGCCCCTTGGGCAGTTCGCGGTCCGTCCGGGAGGGTGACCGGCGGGAGAGGCGGAACGCATCGCTGTCCGGGAGGATCGCGCGGGGTGTTTCGCGGGGCCGTCAGGTGTCGTAGCGCTGCACGCGCCGGCCGTGGCTGCGGTCGACGAGGGCGGGCAGGCGCTCCTCCAGTTCCCGCACCACCTCCGGCACGTCGATCGTCAGCAGTTCCCGGTCCCGCATGAGGATCCGTCCGTCGACGATCGTGGTGCGCACGTCGGCGGAGCGGGCACTGTGCACGAGGGTGGCGGCGAGGTCGTGGACGGGCCGGGTGTGTGGTCCGGTGAGGTCGACCAGGACGATGTCGGCCTTCCGGCCGGGCGCGATGCTGCCGACGCGGTCCCCGAGCCCCACGGCCCGGGCGCTCTGCAGGGTGGCGTGGTGGAGCGCCTGGCGGGAGGTCAGCCAGCGGGGGTCGCCCTCGGCCGACTTCTGGACCAGCGAGGTGAGGGCCATGGACTCCCACACGTCGAGGTTGTTGTTGGAGGCGGCGCCGTCGGTGGCGAGTCCGACGTCGACGCCGATGTCGCGCAGGGCGCGCACGGGTGTGGTGTCGGGCCAGGCGAACTTGAGGTAGCCGCGGGGCGCGCTGGCGACGGCCGTACGACCGCCGGCCCGCTGAAGGACGGGCAGATCACGGTCGATGATGCCGGTCCCGTGCGCGAGGAGTACGTCCGCGGAGAGGATGCCGGTGCGTTCCAGGACCTCGATCGGGGTGACGCCGTGGCGGGCCAGGCCGGTCTCGGTCTGGTCGCGGTTCTCGGCGGCGTGCAGGTGCACGGGCAGGCCGTGCGTGCGGGCGAGCTCGGCGGTGGCGGTGAGGTCGGTGTCGTCGACCGTGTAGGGGGCGTGGGGCGCGAGCGCAGTGGTGATCCGGCCGTCGGCCGTTCCGCGGTGACGCAGGGCGAACTCCAGTGACCGCTCCCGGCCTTCGGGACCCTGCGAGGAGAAGAACGTCTCCCCGAGCAGGGCCCGCATGCCGGATTCCGCGACCACCCGTGCGACCGCGTCCATGGCGAAGTAGTGGTCGGCGAAGCAGGTGACGCCCGCGCGGATCATCTCGGCGCAGGCCAGCCGCGCCCCCAACTCGACGTCCGTGGCGGTGAGGTTGGACTCGACGGGCCAGACGACGTCGTTGAACCACTCCTCGGTCGGCAGGTCCTCGGCGAGTCCGCGCAGCGCGACCATCGGGGCGTGCGTGTGGCAGTTGATCAGGCCGGGCAGGGCGACTTGGCCGGGGGCGTCGAAGCGCTCGGCGGCGGGCAGGTCCGCGGCCTCCGCGGTGGTCGTGACCGCCTCGACGACCCCGCCCCGTACGACGATCGCGGCGTCCTCCGCGAACCCGATCCGCTCTTGATCGTCGTGCACGAGGACGGTACATGCGCCGATGATGAGCTCGGCGGGACTCTCCGCGGCAGAAGGCGTCACCACGCCAACGTACGACGACGTCGTAGGGCGGCATGAGCCGAACCGCACATCCCGTCACGGCTCTGTCGCGGGGCGGGCCGGGCGCGCACCCTGGCCTCACCACCCCGACTGTCGGCTTCTGAAAGGAGCCCGGCATGCTCCTCGGCACCTGGAACCTGGAGAATCTCTACCGGCCCGGCGGCCCGTACGGCCCGCAGGACGAGGCGGGGTACGAGGCGAAGCTCGCCTCCCTCGCGGCCGTGGTCACGGAACTCGATCCGACCCTGCTCGGCGTGCAGGAGGTCGGGGACCCGGAGGCCCTGAAGGACCTGGCCGGGATGCTCGACGACGACTGGCATGTCGCCCTGTCCGAGCACGCGGACAGCCGGGGCATACGGGTGGGGTTCCTCAGCCGTACCGCGATGACGGTGGTGGCCGACACGCGGGCGTTCCCGGCGGAGCTGCGTCCCGTGCAGGTGGACGATTCGGGGCTGACGTCGGGGCAGGCGGGGCGGGGCGTCCTGGCGGTCGAGGTCGAGGGCGGGGACGGGCCGCTGCGGGTGGCCGTATGCCATTTGAAGTCCAAGCTGTTGTCGTACCCGAACGGCCGTTTCCAGCCCCGCGACGAGGGCGAACGTGCCCGCTACGGCGCCTACGCCCTGTACCGGCGGGCCGCCGAGGCGACGGCCCTGCGCGCGCTCGCGGACCAGCTGCTGGCCGGTGACGGGCGGGAGCGGGACGTGGCGGTGCTGGGCGACCTGAACGACGAGGTGCAGGCGGCCACCACACAGATCCTGCTCGGCCCGCCCGGCTCGGAGCTCGGCACACCGGGCCACGACCGGCCGGACCGGGGCGATGCGACGCGGTTGTGGGACGTGGCCCCGCTCATCCCGCCCGGGCAGCGCTGGTCCCGGGTGAACTCCGGGCGGCGCGAGCTGATCGACCACGTCCTGCTGAGCCACCGCCTGGTGCGCCGGGCGACGGCGGCGGGCACGGGTCTGCCGGGCGAGGGCCCGCCCGGCCTGCCGTCGGTCGGCCCGGACCCGGCGGAGCGGCGGGGTGAGCCCGGATCGGACCACGCTCCGGTGTGGGTGCGGGTCGGCGGCTGAACATCGTTGACGTAACGGGCGTGGCAGCCGGCGTGGTACCGGGCGGGCTAGCCGGCGTGGTGCCGGGCGGGCTAGCCGGCGTGGTGCCGGGCGTGCCAGCCGGCGAGGTACCGGCCGCGCCAGCCGGCGAGGTGCCGGGCGTGCCAGCCGGCGAGGTGCCGGGCGTGCCAGCCGGCGAGGTGCCGGGCGTGCCAGCCGGCGAGGTGCCGGGCGTGCCAGCCGGCGAGGTGCCGGGCGCGCCCGC
>NZ_JBEOXI010000018.1:0-55532 GCF_040296465.1 Streptomyces sp. NPDC002130 | reverse complement strand
GCCCCACAGGTTCTTGTCGACGAGGCCGGCGTAGACGACGGTGCCGAGGAGGGCGCCGACGTAGAGGAGGGCCGCCCTGATGACGAGCTCCAGCCAGAGGACGCCGGCGGCGAGGATGCTGACCAGGGAGACGACGATCAGCATGATCGGGCCGCCGCCGATGTCCTCGCCCTTCTTGAGGGCTTCGGAGAACGTGCCGAAGAAGGCGTCTGTCTGGTCGCCGGTGGCTTTGGCGAGGACCTCGGTGATGCCGTCGGTGGCGGATACGACGGTGTAGAGGATGAGGGGGGTGAAGGCGGAGGCCAGCACCGTGAGCCACAGGAAGCCGATGGCTTCGGAGAGGGCGGTGGTCAGGGGGACGCCGCGGACGGCTCGCTTGGCGACGGCCAGGAGCCAGAGCAGGAGCGTGAGGATCGTCGAGGCGGCGAAGACGACGGCGTACTGCTGGAGGAACTTGGGGTTGGTGAAGTCGACGTTGGCGGTCTCCTTCACGGCGTCGCTGAGCTTGTCGACGGTCCAGGAGGCGGCGTCGGCGCAGCCCTTGGCGAGGGAGGAGAGGGGGTCGAGGGTGGAGGTGGGGTCGAGGCGGGAGGTTCCGCTGCCGGATCCGCTGCCGGTGTCGCCTTCGCAGATCTCCCGGGCCCTGCCGGAGAGCAGGGAGCAGTTGTCGTTGCTGGGGCTGGGCGAGGGCGTGGGAGCGGCTGCCGCCCGGGTGGCGAACAGGACCAGGGCGGTCTGCACGGCGGTGAGGGTTGCGGCGACCTGGACTGCGCGGCGCGGGCTACCGGGCATACGTGAACCCTCCGAACTCCTCGACGGCCTTGGAGATGGCCTCCGACGTCGACACCCTGTTGTCGCCGTTGACCGGCGCGGGGCCTTCCTTCTGGGAGAAGCTGTCGACCTTCCAGTCGCCGTCGGTCCAGCGCAGTTGGAGGGTCATGGTGAACCAGTCGTTGGTGACCGGGTTCTGTGAGCTCTCCCCCGTCATCCCGAACACGCCCGTGCACCAGACCTCGACGGTGGCGGCGTTGCCCGAGTAGTCGGTGGCCTTGGTGCCGACCGGCATGGTGCGGGAGACGTAGGTGCTGCCCTTGGGTGCCTCGCCGTTCGCGTCGAGGCCCACCTTCTCCAGGAACGCCTTGCTGTAGACCTGGTCGAGATTTCTCTCCAGCTCGGAGACCTTGTCGGCGTCGAACACCTGGCGGACGATCTCGGTCCGCCGTGCGGGTTTGAGGATGTCGGCCGAGACCAGCACGACGGCGTAGTTCGCCGCGGCGCTCTCCGCTCCCTCCTGGTTCTGGGCGAAGCCCGAGGGGATGCCGGCGGCCGACTTGGACTTGACGGGGCGCTGGCCGGAGGGGGCCGTCGCTGTCGAGTCCGGTTTGCCCGAGGAGCCGTCCGTCGAAGAGGACGAGTCGCCGTCCCCCCGGTTGGCGAAGGCGATCGCGGCGATCAGGAGGACCACCACGCCGACCACCGTGACCAGGCTGCGGGACGAGGAGCGGCGGCGGGGGTCGCCGAAGGCGTCGCCGGAGTCGGGCAGGCGGGTGCGGGTCTGGCCCGTGCCGGCGTAGCCGCCGGAGGACTCGTGGTCGTCACCGAGACTCATGCCGCGTACGCCCCCTCGACGTCGTGCGGAAACACTTCGTACCGGTCGTACTTCTCATACTCCTCGTACGACGGTAGCCGTGCTGGTTCCCGCGCGGGCGCGGTGTGGTGACTCGACATCAGGGAAACGCAACCTCAGCCGGTGGGCACGACGGGCGGGTGGGATGGAGGGGAGCCGGGCGTGACCGGCCGGGCGGACGGTGCCCGGGCTACACGGCCATGCCGTACACGATGGTGAAGAGTGTGCCGAGGGAGCCGATGATGAAGACTCCTGTGAGGCCGGCGATGATGAGGCCCTTGCCCTGCTCCGCGCTGAAGGTGTCCCGCAGGGCGGTCGCTCCGATGCGCTGCTTGGCGGCGCCCCAGATGGCGATGCCGAGGCAGAGCAGGATGGCCACCGCCATCACGACCTCGATCATCACCTTCGCCTCGTTGCCCAGGCTGCCGAAGGGGCCCCAGTCCGGAGCGATCCCGCCGATGATGGTGTTGATGTCTCCCTTGTCGGCCGCAAAGAGCATGTAAGTCACCGCCCCTGTTGGGTAGTTCCGCACCCTCTGCGGTCGTGCAGAGGTCAGGCCTCATTGTCGCCGACAATGATGCTGTCGGATGTCGACTTGGCGTCATTGATTGGCGGGTTCCGTACGAATACCTTGCCACCGTTCCGCTCCGGGCCCTAAGGGAGGTGACGGGTGGTGTACGAAGGATCGTATGGTCACTCTGTGTATCACGGCAGGTCACGCCGGGCAATGAGGCCTGAGCGGAACCTGGTGTGTGGTTCCGTCGTTGTGCCCTCTTGCGGCCTTTCCCACCTTTGGGGGCCGTTTCTGACGGCTGGTCGGGTGAGGGGTCGCGCCGGTGTTCCCCGGGTGAAGGCTACCTGGCAAGGCGAAGGGGCCGCGGCTGGGATGCCGCGGCCCCTTCGTTTCCCCGCCGTCCCGGGCCCCCACGGCGCCGGGCGGCGTTCTATGGTGACGGTCTGTCACCGGGGGGAGGTGCGTCAGCCGGTGAAGGCGCCGAGTCCCTCCGGGGTGCCCAGACCGGTCGGGCCGTCGTAGCCCGTCCGGGCGGTGCAGAAGTAGCTGGTGGTGCAGCTGCCGTTGCTGCCGCTGGTGACGTCGTTCAGGGCGGTGGTGTTCGCGTAGGGGAACTTGGCCGGATAGGAGCCGGTGGACGGGGTGCCCGCGAGGGCGTAGACGCTCGCGATGATCGGGGCGGAGGCGCTGGTGCCGCCGTAGGTGGCCCAGCCCTGGCCGTCGGCGCCGTAGGTGTCGTAGACGGAGACGCCGGTCGCCGGGTCGGCGACGGCCGAGACGTCGGCGATCATGCGCTTGGTGCAGCCGGTGTCGGTCTGCCAGGTGGGCTTGGTGTCGTAGGCGGAGCAGCCGGAGCCGGTGCCTTCGGTGCTGCTGGTCCGCCAGACGCTCTCGGTCCAGCCGCGGGTGGTGGAGGAGGTGGAGAGCCTGGTGCCGCCCACGGCCGTCACGTACTTGGAGGCCGCCGGGTACTCGGCGCCGTAGCCCGCGTCGCCCGCGCTGACGGTGATGGCGACGCCCGGGTGGTTGAAGTAGGCGGAGTCGTAGGAGGCGTCGGAGGAGGACTCGCCGCCGCCGTAGCTGTTGGAGACGTACTTGGCGCCGAGGGCGACGGCCTCGTTGACGGCGGTGCCGAGGTTGGCCATGGACGCCGACTTCGCCTCGACGAGGGTGATGTGGCAGTTCGGGCAGACGGCGCTCGCCATGTCGAGGTCGAGGGATATCTCGCCGGCCCAGCCGCTGTCGGCGGTGGGGAGGGCGGTGGTGGAGCCGGTCTGGCTCACCTTCTTGAAGCAGCCGTTCGCGGTGGTGCAGGCGGGCAGGCCGTACTGGGAGCGGTAGGCGGCGAGGTCGGACTCGGCGTTGGGGTCGTCATAGGCGTCGACGATGGCGATGGTCCGGCCGGAGCCGTTGCTCGCGGCGGCGGAAATCAGGCCGTAGGCGCTGCGCAGGTCGGAGGGGCCGTAGCCGGAGGGGGAGGAGGCGTCGGCGGCCTTGGCGGAGATGCCGTGCTGCTGCTGGAAGGCGGTGCGGCCGCCCGTGACGCGCAGGGCGTTGCAGGCCATTTCGCCCTGGTGGCGGGGCAGGGCGCAGGAGCGGGTCCAGGTGACCTTGGAGGTGCTCGGGTCCGCGGCCTGTGCGTGGGTGGCGGTGGTGAGGCCGGTGAGGAGGAGTGCGGCGGTGGCGGTGACGGCGGACGCCACGCGGCGCCATCTGAGGCGGGAAGTGGGGGGAGTCGAGGATGTCGTGCGCAAGGTACAGCCTCCTGGCAGTGGTGGGCAGAGGCCTGCGGGTGGGGGAACCGCCGGTGTGTTTCCCGGCGGGGGCGGCGACCCGCGACGACGATCGCTTGTTGAGTACGTGACAACAAGGCGGTGGTCGGAATCCTGACTTCCGCCTTACTGAAGAGGGTGTGGGGCTTACCTGTCGCTGACGGCCCGATGGCCGTGCGATGGGTCCGGCTTGACTTGACACTTCTCTCACCTTCGTCGGGCACAGTCGCTCCGATGAAGCGCGTCCTGTCCGTCGCCGTGATCCTCGTCGCCCTCATCACCGCGTCCACCGCGACCGCCGACGACGGCGCCGGCCCGTTCGGCGTGACCGTCACCGGGCGCGATGCCCGGGTCGGGGTGCTGGTCCCGGCCGCACGGGCGGGCCGGCCGGCCGGCGCGCACTTCTGCACCGCCTCCGTGGTGGACGCACCGCACCGGAACCTGATCGTCACCGCGGCGCACTGCCTGGGTGGCGACGGAGCGCTGGTCTTCGTGCCGGGCTACCGCGACGGACGCGCGCCCTACGGCGAGTGGAAGGTGCGGCGGCGGTTCCTGTCCCGCGGGTGGACCGAGGGACACGACGAGGACAGCGACGTGGGATTCGCGGCGGTCGCGCCGCGCGGCGGCACGGAGCTTCAGGACGCCGTCGGCGGGAACCGGTTCGTGACCGGCACGGCGACCGGGGCCACCGCGGTGACCGTCACCGGGTACCCCAACGCCCGTGAGACGCCCGTCAGCTGCACCGACAAGCCGGCCGCGCACAGTCGCACCCAGCAGCGCATCGCGTGCCCCGGCTTCAGCGGGGGCACCAGCGGCAGCCCCTGGGTGAACGGGGACGGGCAGGTCGTCGGGGTCCTCGGCGGGCACGACCGGGGCGGGACGACCCCCGGCGTCTCCTACAGCGTCGTCCTCGGTACGGAGGCGGAGCGGCTGTACCGGGCAGCGGCGGGGTAGGCGTGACGCGCCGCGATCCCGTGCGCCGGCCGGATCTGTCGTGCGCCCGCCGGATGCGTCGAGCAGCGGTCGGATCCCTCAGCGTCGGCCGAATACGCCGAGAGTCGGCTGAATCCGCCGAGCGCCGAATCCGCCGAGCGTCGGCGGAATCCGCTGAGCGTCGGCCGGATCTGTCGAGCGCCCGCCGGATGCGTCGAGCAGCGGCCGAATCCGCTGAGCGTTGGCCGAATCCGCTGAGCGTTGGCCGAATCCGCTGAGCGTCGGCCGAAGCCGTCGAGCAGCGGCCGAATCTGTCGAGCGTCGGCCGGATCTGTCGTGCGCCCGCCGCACCCGCCGTGCCCTCGCAGGATCCGCCGTGCCTCTTCGGATCCGCCGTGCCCTCCCCGTGCCGCCCGTGCCGCGCCCCGTTCGTCCGTCCGCCCCGACTCTCCTCCACGTGATCATTCCCGGGCGTGCCGGCCGCCTCTACACTGACCAACGGACTCCTGGGCGGCGAGGGGCGGTTGACGGTGCGTAAGGCATGGATCGTGGCGAGCGTTGCGATCAGCTCCGCGCTGGCCTTCGTGATGCTGCTCGTCGTCGGGGTCTATCTCGTCGCCGGGAACCTCGTCAACGGCGTGGGCGGCGGGGCGAAATCGCTGGCCAAGGGGTCCGTGCCCGCCGCCTACGCGGCGCTCGTGCAGAAGTGGGGCAACCTCTGCCCCGCCATCAGCCCGGCCCTGCTCGCCGCCCAGCTCTACCAGGAGAGCGGCTTCAACCCCAGGGCTCAGAGCCACGCCGCCGCGCAGGGGATAGCGCAGTTCATCCCCGGCACCTGGGCGAGCCACGGCATCGACGGTGACGGCGACGGCGACCGTGACGTGTGGGATCCGAAGGACGCGATTCCCTCGGCCGCCTCGTACGACTGCGAACTCGCCTCGTACGTGAAGAAGGTTGGCGGGAATCCGACCGAGAACATGCTGGCCGCCTACAACGCGGGGGCGTACGCGGTGATCAAGTACGGGGGCGTGCCGCCGTACAGCGAGACCCGGAACTACGTGAAGCGGATCACGACGCTCTCCGAGAGCTTCGCGGCGCCGGTCGGACGGGTCGACCCCTCCGAGCAGGCCGCGGCCGCGATCGAGTACGCGCAGAAGAAGCTCGGCACGCCCTATCTGTGGGGCGGCACCGGCACCGCTGAGCAGGGCGGACGCTTCGACTGCTCGGGACTGACCCAGGCCGCCTACGAGACCGTGGGCATCAAGCTCCCGCGCGTGGCCAACGACCAGTACAACGCCGGCCCGCACCCCTCGCGGGACGAACTGCTCCCCGGCGACCTGGTGTTCTTCTCGGACGACCTCACCAATTCCCGCGCCATCCGGCATGTCGGCATTTATGTCGGAGGCGGGTACATGATCGACGCGCCCCGGACCGGTGCCGTCATCCGATTCGACCCGATCGACACCCCTGACTACTTCGGTGCCACCCGCGTCACCGAAGATGGCGCGAAAGCACTGCCCACGACGGTGTGAACCGTGTGTGAACCCACCCCCTGAGCTGCGAAGACTTGTCTCTCTTCGATAACGTCTGCGTGATCATTCGGTGGAGTGTGGAACGTATCAACGGGGACCATGCGTTCCTGATGACGTAGCCGAGCGGACGTCAGTGCAGCGGAAGCGGATCTACAACCACGGGGGTGGCAGGAGCGGCGCACGCACAGGTGCGCCGGGAGAGACGACGAAGGGGCCGCAGCGCCATGGCTGGACTCGCCGATTCCGGGTCGAACCCTGACGTCGACCTGCTGTACGACATCAATGGCCTGGCCAAGGACGCGCCGCCGTGGTTCGACCGCGTCATGGAGTACGTCGGTGAGTACGGGCTGCTGCTCGCCATCGTCCTGCTCGTGGTGTGGTGCTGGTGGTCCGTGCGGCGACGCGGCGACGAGGACGCGGCGTCCACCGTCGCGGCGCTGGTCTGGGCGCCGTTGGCCGCCGGTATCGCCGTCCTGGTCAACGTGCCCATCCGGGGGTTCGTGGAGCGGCCCCGGCCGTTCCTGGACCACCAGGGGCTCGACGTGCTGGTCCAGGGCAAGACCGACTACTCGTTCGTCAGCGACCACGCGACGATCGTCATGGCCCTCGCGGTCGGCCTGTTCGTCGCCAACCGGAGGTTCGGGCTCGTCGGGCTCGTGCTGGCGCTGTTCGGCGGGTTCATCCGCGTCTACATGGGTGTGCACTACCCGACGGACGTCGTGGGCGGGTTCGCGCTGGGCACCGCCGTGGCGCTGCTGCTGTCGCCGCTCGCCATGGCCCTGCTGACGCCTTTGGTGAAGGCCGTCGAGCGCTCGCCCCGGTTGGGGTGGCTGGTGCGCGGCAGAGGGCGTGCCGAAGCCGAGGACACGGTGATCCCCGAGGCGCGCAGTGAGCGGGCCTCGGAGCGGGACCTCGCCGCGTAAGGGCTTCACAGCGCCTGGGGATACGTGAAGAAGCGGTCGGGGTCGTACTGCTTCTTCAGCTTCGCCAGGCGCGTTGCCGCATCCCCGTAGTACGCCTTGCGCCAGTCGGTCAGGGTCGGGTCCGTGTAGTTCTGGTAGGCGGCCCCCGAGGCGTGCGGGCGCATGGCCCTGTGGGCCGAGGCCAGCCAGTCGCGGGCCGTCGCGCCGCTCGTGCCGGCCCGCCACGCGGCGATGTACTGGGCGAGCATCCGGGAGCGGCGGTGGACGAACGCCGTGGAGGTGGGGGAGACACGGTTGACCGCTCCGCCGAGGGCGGTCAGCGCGATGCTGCCCGTGCCGCCGCGCACCGAACCGATCCCGGCCAGCAGCGCGCGGATGCCGGCCGTGGACAGGGAGCGGTCGAAGAAGTCCGACGCCGCCGCGTACGTCTCGCGGCCCAGCGCGCCCTTCGGGGAACGCCCCGGCGTCGAGCCGGGCAGATGGCACTGCGCGTCCGTGGGGAACGAGGAGCAGCCCGCGTACACCTCCATCGACTCCTCGTACGAGCGGCGCTTCAGGGAGACGCTGCGGGCCGGGGCGCCGACGCGGTCGGCCAGGCGGTCGACGGCGTTCTTCAGCTCGCCGTAGGTGCCGAGGGAGAACGCCGCGACCGAGACGGTAGGGGTGCCGCCCGCGGCGTTCGCCAGGTGCAGGGACGACCAGATCTCGTCGGGCTGCGACGGGCCCCACTCCTGCCAGGCCTTCACCACCGCGGCCGCCTTCGACCAGGGCCAGGACAGGTACGCCGAGACGCCCTGCGGTGCCGGGTGGGTGGTGAAGTGCAGCTCCGTGACCACGCCGAAGTTGCCGTTGCCGGCGCCGCGCAGGGCCCAGAAGAGGTCCTTGTTCTCGCGGGCGTCGGCGCTGAGCTGCTTGCCGTCGGCGGTGATCAGGGTGGCCCGGGTGAGACTGTCGCAGGTCAGGCCGTAGGCACGCGAGACGACGCCATGGCCGCCGCCGAGGGTGAGGCCCGAGACGCCGACGGTCGGGCAGGAGCCGGCCGGGATGGTGACGCCCTTCGCGGCGAGCGCCCGGTAGACGTCGATGAGTTTGGCGCCGGCGCCGACCACGGCGGTGGTGCCGGATGCCCGGACGCGGTTGAGTTTCGAGACGTCGATGATCAGGCGGCCGTCGCCGGAGGACCAGCCGGCGTACGAGTGCCCGCCGTTGCGAATCGCGACGCGCAGGGCGTGGGCGCGGGCGTAGGCCAGTGATGTGCGGATGTCGTCCGGGTGGGAGACGTACGCGACCGCGGCGGGCTTCAGGCTGTCGAAGCGGGTGTTGTAGAGCTGCCGGGCCGCGGGCCAGTCGGCGTCGCCCGGGCGGATCAGGGGGCCGTCGAGGTCGCGGGCCAGGGCGGACCAGTTCGCGGCGGTGGTTCTCGAGGTGGTGGAGGTGCGCACGGCGTCGGTGGCCGTGGCCGTGGCCCCGGAGCGGGTGCCCGACTGCGTGCAGGCGGTGGTGAAAGGGGTCGCGGCCGCGGCGATCGCCGCCGTGCCGGCTGTGAGGATCGTGCGCCGTTCCATGGGGCCTCCCGGTGGTTCCGTCCTGGGAGACGGGGTGATGGGGGTGGGGGTTCCATGGTCCGGACCCGGCCCGGCGGTGTCCGCCACGGGTCTCAGCCCGTCGCATGCCGCTCCGCGTCCGTACGCGCCTGGCTTCTCGCTCTTCGTGCCGGGCCGCGCCAGCCACAGATGCAGTGGGCCATGCAGAAACGGCCCTTCTCCATGGTCGTCGTGCGGTGTTCCGGGAGGTTGGGGGGAAGTTCCAGCCCGTCCTGCTGCGCCACGGCGACAACGTTACCCAGCACAGGTAAACGGTTCGTACGGCGGTCGGCGCGGGCTCGCGTGACGGGGGCACAAACCCGTCGTTAACCGGAACAACGAGGGGGCCCGTGACGGACGTACCGGCTGGGGGTAGGCAGGCGATGACTGGGCGGCAGCTCGAAGGGCGGCACAGGCGGACGGGTGCGACGGTCGTCGCCGCCGTGGTCCTGGCCGGGGCGGGGCTGGGGTCCGCGGGGTGTTCCGGGGGTGACGCGGCCGCCGGGGACTCCCGCGGCGGGGAAGCGGTCACCGTGCTGCGGCAGTCCGCCGACCGGCTCGTCGGCGCGGGGAGTTCCAAGGCCCGTACGTCGATGGAGATGGCCGCCGGCGGGACCCGGGTGACCATCCGGGGCGCCGGGGTGTACGACTACCGCAAGCGGATGGGGCGGCTGAAGGTGCTGCTGCCGCAGGATCCCGCGGGGGTCGCCGAGCGCCGGCCGATCACCGAACTGCTCGCGCCGGGTGCGCTGTTCATGAAGAACCGGGGCGCCGGTGTGCCCGCGGACAAGTGGGTGCGGGTGGACACCCGGACCCTGTCCGACGGCAATCTCGTCACCGGTGGGGCCACCGACCCGTTCACGGCGGCCGAGGTACTGCTGGGTACGCGGACGGCGACCTATGTGGGCAGGACGGAGGTCGCGGGAACCGGAGTGCGTCACTACCGGGGGACGGCGGACCTCGCCGACGCGGCCCGGCGGGCGTCGAAGGGGAACGAGGAGCCTCTGAAGGCGGCGGCCAAGGGATTCGCCACCGCCGAGGTGCCGTTCGACGCCTATCTCGACGACGAGGGACGCATCCGCAAGGTCAGGCACCGTTTCAGCTTCCTGAACGGCCAGCAGCAGAGCCCCGTCGCCGTCGCCTCGACGACGCTGCTCTACGATTTCGGGGCCTCGGTGCGCGTACGGTTGCCGCGGACCGACGACATCTACGCGGGCAGGATCGCCGAGGAGTGACCGGCGTGAACTAGCCCGTCCGTGCCATGCGCGGTGTGTAGGCCGCTCCCTACTCTAGGAAGTCGGCAACGGCAGAGATGAGGTGATGCACGTGGCTCCGGTCGGCGGTACGGCAGTTCAGGACCACGTGGCCCTCGCCGAGATCGAGCTGTGCGGAGAGCTGATCATCGCGGCCTCGGCCGCCCGGGAGCGGCTCAGCCTGGAGAGCATCGACGAGGTGCTGAAAGTGGCCGAGGAGCGGGACTCCTCCAGACGCTGAACCAGGGCGTCCGTCGAGGCCGGGCCCGGTTCACGTCCGCAGCATGCGGGCGATCGCCTGGGTCGCCTCCTTCACCTTCGCGTCGATCTCGTCACCGCCCTTGAGGGCCGCGTCGGCGACGCAGTGCCGCAGGTGCTCCTCCAGGAGCTGGAGGGCGAAGGACTGCAGGGCCTTGGTGGAGGCGGAGACCTGCGTGAGTATGTCGATGCAGTAGACGTCCTCGTCGACCATGCGCTGCAGGCCGCGGATCTGGCCCTCGATGCGGCGCAGGCGTTTGAGGTGCTCGTCCTTCTGCTTGTGGTACCCGTGCACGCCGTGGTCGTGATCGGTCGTCGCGTCCGCACCGGCGGTCTCGGCGCTGCCGGTGGTGACATGTGCGACATCTGTTGTGTCGGTCACGTCCGTCATCGCTTCCTCCTGGTGGGCAGTGGGCCGACATATACCCCTGGTGGGTATATGGTACCGAACTTTGCGGGGTATACGGCCCTGGGAACCGCCCCCGTGCTCATCACTGTGCCCGATGGGCGACACTGGTGGGCGGCCCGATAGCCGTGGCCGGATGTTGCGCCTAGCATCAGCCTGACCGAAACCGAAGCACCCCGAGGACCCCACGTGCGCTTTCGTCTGACCCCCAGGGAGACGAGCTTCTACGACATGTTCGCCGCCTCCGCGGACAACATCGTCACGGGCTCGAAGCTCCTGATGGAACTGCTCGGGGCGGACTCATCCGCCCGGGCCGAGATCGCAGAGCGTATGCGGGCCGCGGAACACGCCGGTGACGACGCCACGCACGCGATCTTCCACCAGCTGAACTCCTCGTTCATCACGCCGTTCGACCGCGAGGACATCTACTCCCTCGCCTCGTCGCTCGATGACATCATGGACTTCATGGAGGAGGCCGTCGACTTGGTCGTCCTCTACAACGTCGAGGAACTGCCCAAGGGCGTCGACCAGCAGATCGAGGTGCTGGCGCGCGCGGCCGAGCTCACGGCCGAGGCGATGCCGCACCTGCGGACGATGGAGAACCTCACCGAGTACTGGATCGAGGTCAACCGGCTGGAGAACCAGGCCGACCAGATCCACCGCAAGCTGCTGGCGCACCTCTTCAACGGCAAGTACGACGCCATGGAGGTGCTGAAGCTCAAGCAGATCGTGGACGTGCTGGAGGAAGCGGCCGACGCGTTCGAGCACGTGGCGAACACGGTGGAGACCATCGCCGTCAAGGAGTCCTGAGCCCTTCATGGACACCTTTGCTCTGGTCGTGACCATCGCGGTCGCGCTCTTCTTCACGTACACCAACGGTTTTCACGACTCGGCGAACGCGATCGCCACGTCCGTCTCGACGCGCGCGCTGACGCCGAAGGCCGCCCTGGCCATGGCCGCGGTGATGAACCTCGCCGGCGCGTTCATGGGCTCCGGGGTCGCCAAGACGGTCAGTGAGGGCCTGATCCAGACACCGACCGGGTCGAAGGGGATGGGCATCCTCTTCGCCGCGCTGGTGGGCGCGATCGTCTGGAACCTCATCACCTGGTACTTCGGGCTGCCGTCCTCGTCCTCGCACGCGCTGTTCGGCGGCATGGTCGGCGCGGCGCTGGCCGGCGGGACGACGGTCTACTGGAGCGGGGTGCTGGAAAAGGTCGTCATCCCGATGTTCGTGTCCCCGGTGGTCGGCATGCTGGCCGGCTATCTCGTGATGACCGCGATCCTGTGGATGTTCCGCAAGGCCAACCCGCACAAGGCCAAGCGCGGTTTCCGGATAGCGCAGACCGTCTCGGCGGCCGGCATGGCGCTCGGGCACGGTCTGCAGGACGCGCAGAAGACCATGGGCATCGTCGTGATGGCGCTCGTCATCGCCGATGTCGAGGACTACGGCGATCCGATCCCGGTGTGGGTCAAGATCGCCTGTGCGGTGATGCTGTCGCTGGGCACCTACGCCGGCGGCTGGCGGATCATGCGGACGCTGGGCCGGAAGATCATCGAGCTGGACCCGCCGCAGGGCTTCGCCGCGGAGACCACCGGAGCCTCGATCATGTTCACCACGGCGTTCCTGTTCAAGGCGCCGATCTCCACGACGCACGTCATCACCTCGGCGATCATGGGCGTGGGGGCCACCAAGCGCGTGAACGCCGTGCGCTGGGGCGTCGCCAAGAACATCATCCTGGGGTGGTTCATCACGATGCCGGCCGCGGCGATCGTGGCCGCCGCGTCGTTCGGGATCGTGAACCTGGCGTTCCTGTAGCGCACCGGACGCAGACGAGAGGGCCCGCCCCCGGGAGCCGGGGGCGGGCCCTTTTTCGGCCTCGCGGTGGCACCGCCATGCAGCACCGCGAGGAGTCGGCGGGCTCCGGCTCAGCCGAAGCGGCCGGAGATGTAGTCCTCCGTGGCCTGGACCGACGGGTTGGAGAAGATGCGCTCCGTGTCGTCGATCTCGATGAGCTTGCCGGGCTGGCCGACCGCCGCGAGGTTGAAGAACGCCGTGCGGTCGGAGACGCGGGCCGCCTGCTGCATGTTGTGCGTCACGATGACGATCGTGAACCGTTCCTTCAGCTCGCCGATCAGGTCCTCGATCGCCAGCGTGGAGATGGGGTCCAGGGCCGAGCAGGGCTCGTCCATGAGCAGGACGTTCGGCTCGACCGCGATCGCCCGCGCGATGCACAGACGCTGCTGCTGGCCGCCGGACAGGCCCGAACCGGGCTTGTTCAGACGGTCCTTGACCTCGTTCCAGAGGTTCGCGCCCTTGAGGGAGCGCTCGACGATGTCGGAGAGCTCGCTCTTCTTGTAGTTGCCGTTCAGGCGCAGACCGGCCGCCACGTTGTCGAAGATCGACATCGTGGGGAACGGGTTCGGCCGCTGGAACACCATGCCGACCTCGCGGCGGACCGACACCGGGTCGATGCCCGTGCCGTAGAGGTCCTCGTCGTCGAGGAGCACCTTGCCCTCGACGCGGCCGCCCGAGGTCACCTCGTGCATGCGGTTCAGGGTGCGCAGGAACGTCGACTTGCCGCAGCCGGAGGGGCCGATGAACGCCGTCACCGAGCGCGGCTCGACGGTCATCGAGATGTCCTCGATCGCCTTGTGGGAGCCGTAGTAGGCGGTCAGTCCGCTTACGTCGATTCGCTTGGCCATTACTACTTCACTTCCAGACTCAGTCAGTCGCTGAATGGCCGCGTCAGCGACCGGTGCTCGGGGCCTTCCAGCGGGCGATCCCGCGGGCCACCAGGTTCAGGAGCATCACGAAGGCGATCAGGGTCAGCGAGGCCGCCCAGGCGCGGTCGTACGCCGCACCGGAGCCCGCGCTGTTCGCGTACTGCTGGTAGATGTACAGCGGCAGCGATGCCTGCGCCCCTTCGAAGGGGTTGGCGTTGATGAACGCGTTGCCCCACACCAGCAGCAGGACCGGGGCGGTCTCACCGGTGATACGGGCGATCGCGAGCATGATGCCCGTGGTGATGCCGCCGATGGAGGTCGGCAGGACCACCTTCAGGATGGTGCGCCACTTGGGGACGCCGAGCGCCAGGGAGGCCTCGCGCAGCTCGTTCGGGACGAGCTTGAGCATCTCCTCCGTGGAGCGCACGACGACCGGCATCATCAGGATGGCCAGGGCCAGCGAGCCGGCGAAGCCGAAGGGCTCCATGTCGAACATCAGCATGAGGCTGAGGATGAACAGACCCGCGACGATCGACGGGATGCCGGTCATGACGTCGACGAAGAACGTGATGGCCCTGGAGAGGTTGCCCCTGCCGTACTCGACGAGGTAGATCGCGGTGAGCACGCCGATCGGCGCGGCGATCACCGTGGCGAGACCGACCTGCTCCAGGGTGCCGAGGATGGCGTGGTAGATGCCGCCGCCGGGCTCGGTGTCGGCGACGACGCCCATGGAGTGCGTCAGGAAGTAGACGTCCAGGACCTTCACGCCGCGCACGACGGTCGACCACACCAGCGAGGCCAGCGGGACGACGGCGAGCAGGAAGGCGACCCAGACGAGGGAGGTCGCGATGCGGTCCTTGGCCTGCCGCTTGCCCTCGACGCCCGCGGCGATGGCGTAGGTGCCGACGACGTACAGGATCGCGGCGATCAGGCCCCACTGGACGCGGCTGTGCAGGCCGCCGACGAGGCCGATGCCGACCGCGAGGGCGATCGAGCCGGCGGCGATGGCGTACGGGGACCACTTGGGCAGGCGGGCGCCGCGCAGGGTGCTGGGGCCCTTCGGGGTGACGGTCGCGGTGCTCATGCGTTGGCCCCCGAGTACTCCTTGCGGCGGGCGATGATCGCACGGGCCGCGCCGTTGACCAGCAGGGTGATGACGAACAGGACCAGACCGGAGGCGATCAGCGCGTCGCGGCCGAACTCGGTGGCCTCACCGAACTTGCTGGCGATGTTCTGGGCGAACGTGCCGCCGCCCGGGTCCAGCAGGCTGGCCTGGATGTCGAAGGTCGGCGAGAGCACGGTGGCGACGGCCATGGTCTCGCCGAGGGCGCGGCCGAGGCCGAGCATCGAGGCGGAGATGACGCCGGAGCGGCCGAAGGGGATGACCGCCATGCGGATCACCTCCCAGCGGGTGGCGCCGAGCGCCAGGGCCGCCTCCTCGTGCATCTGCGGGACCTGCCGGAAGACCTCGCGGCTCACGTTGGTGATGATCGGCAGGATCATGATCGCGAGCAGGATGCCGACGGTCAGCATCGAGCGGGGGGCGCCGCCCTCCCACGAGAAGACGCCGGTCCAGCCGAGGTAGTCGTTCAGCCAGCCGAAGAGGCCGTTCATGTGCGGCACGAGGACGAGGGCGCCCCACAGGCCGTAGACGATGGACGGCACGGCGGCGAGCAGGTCGATCACGTACGCGATGGGGCCGCGCATCCGGCGCGGGGCGTAGTGCGTGAGGAACAGCGCGATGGCGACGGCGACCGGGACCGCGATGACCATGGCGACGATCGAGGAGACGACCGTGCCGAAGGCCAGGACGGCGATGCCGAAGTTCGGCGGGACGAGGTTGGTGTCCCACTGGAAGGTTGTGAGGAAGTTGCCCTCGTCCTTGCTGATCGCGAGGGAGGCGCGGTAGGTGAGGAAGACCGCGATCGCGGCCATGATCACCAGCAGCAGGATGCCCGACCCGCGGGAGAGACCGAGGAAGATCCGGTCTCCGGGCCGGGTGGCCCCGCGCGCGGCGCGCTTGTCGACGGTCGGCTGCTGAGCGGGGGGAGGTGCGTCGGTTATCTGTGTGGGTGTGCCCATCGGGTTCTCCGGTCTGCGGAGCCGTACGCGGGGTACGGCCACTGGCGGCGGTGCACCGGACGGTGCGGCCCGGCCCCGGGGAGGGGACCGGGCCGCACTCGGGTCAGCTCAGGCCCTCGATGGTGGTGCGGACCTGGGAGATGATGTCGGCGGGGATCGGCGCGTAGTCGTTCTCGGAGAGGATCTTCTGGCCGTCCTCGGAGGCGATGTAGCGCAGGAACGCCTTGGTGCCGGGCAGGGTGTCGGACTTGTTGCCCTTGTCGCAGACGATCTCGTAGGTGACGAGGACCATCGGGTAGGCGCCCTCGGCCTTGGTGCCGTAGTTCAGCTCCAGGGCGAGGTCCTTGCCCGTGCCGACGACCTTGGCCTCGGAGATCGCCTTGGTGGCGTTCTCGACGGTGGCCTTGACCGGCTGGGCGGCGCCCGTGTCGAGGTCGACCGTCTTCAGGCCGTCCTTGGCGTACGACAGCTCGAAGTAGCCGATGGCGCCGTTGGTCTGCTTCACCTGCTGGGCGACGCCGGAGGAGCCGGAGGCGGACTGGCCGCCCTTGGCCTGCCAGGTCTTGCCGCCGTCGTAGGGCCAGTCGCTCTTGGCGGTGGCGATCAGGTACTTGGTGAAGTTGTCCGTGGTGCCGGAGTCGTCCGAGCGGTGGAACGCCTGGATCTTGAGGTCCGGGAGCTTCGCGTCGGGGTTCAGCTTCTTGATCGCCGCGTCGTTCCAGTTGGTGATCTTGCCGTTGAAGATCTTCGCCAGGGTCGGGGCGTCCAGGACGAGGTTGTCCACGCCGTTGACGTTGTAGCCGACCGCGATCGGGCCGCCGACCATCGGCAGGTCGATGCCCTGGCCGCCGTTGCAGACCTTCTTGGAGGCGGCGACCTCGTCGGGCTTCAGCGCGGAGTCGGAGCCGGCGAAGGCGACCTGGCCCTGGGTGAACGCGGTGACACCGGCGCCGGAGCCGCCGCCCTTGTAGTTGATCTGGAGGCCCTGGCAGGCCGCGGTGAACTGCTTCACCCAGGCGTCGATCGCGTTCTTCTGCGCGGACGAGCCGTCGGCCAGCAGCTGGCCCTTGGCGTCGTCGCACTTGACGTTGCTCGGCGCGGCGGCGTTGGAGGAACCGCCGCCGGAGGCGCCGCCGGTGTCGTCGGAGCCGCACGCCGTGAGGGCCAGGGCGCCGGAGACGGCGAGAGCACCGAGAGCGAGGGCCCGCCGGTTCATGCGCTGAAGCTTCACTTGAGTTCCTTCCAGGAGCCGCCGTCCTGATCGGCGGCGTGCGAGACGAGGTGTCGCGGACGCGGTCGCACTCAGCAGGACGGCTCGCGTCGGTAAGGCCGAAATTAGGCAGATCAGGTGAAGGCGTCGATGGCCGCAAATGAACGAGGGGTGAACCCCTGCCTAAGGCCTGGTGAGGTCACGGAATGCTTACGGGGAGAGCACGTCGGCATTCCGCTTTTGCGGACGAACCCGGACCGTCCGGTCAGCCGCCCGCCCGGGGCAGGTGCAGAACGGCGAGCAGCTCCTCGACCAGGGGCCGGTCGTGGGGCTGTGTGAGACGGTCGCGGGCGGCGGCGGGCGCCAGCCACAGCACCCGGTCCACCTCGTCCGTCGGCGAGAACGCGCAGCTCACCGCCTCGGCGGCCCAGTAACGGACCTGCTTGGGGCGACCGCCCGCCATATAGCGCAGGGTGGACAGCTCGGGGCCCGGCGCGGCCCGGCAGCCCGTCTCCTCCGCCACCTCGCGCAGGGCTCCGGCGAGTGCGTCCTCACCGCGCTTCAGTTTCCCCTTCGGCCACGACCAGTCGTCGTATTTCGGCCGGTGGATGAGACAGAGCTCCGGCTCGCCGGTGGCCGGGGACCGGCGCCACAGGACGCAGCCCGCCGCCTGGACGGTGGTGTCCTTGGGAGTGTTCACCGTGTTTCACCGCCTCCTGGTGCCGGGCCCGGTCATGACGCGCCCACGGTCTCCTTCTGCCAAGCCTGCTGGAACGCGAAGCGCGCCGCCTCCACCTCGTGCCGTTGGTCGGCGTGGAGCACGCCGAGGGCGTACGCCGTGGCCGGGGCGATGCGCGGGGTACGGGCCGCCTGGGCCGCCGCTGCCGCCGCCTCCGAGGCGTCGCGGTGCCGGTTCAGGGCCTGGCCGGCGGAGAGCAGGCGCAGGTCGACCACGGCGTTGCCCTTCGGGCCGCTGACGGCCTCGCGGGCGTAGCGGTGCAGGCGCAGCAGCAGCCGGACCTGGTGCCACGGGGCGTCCTGCGGGTGCGGGACCGTGTCCGGGGACAGTCCGTGGACGAGGGCCGTGGCGTTGTACGGGTTGCCCGCGGTGAGCAGGGGGAGGGCGGTCACGGCGTCGGCGAGGCGGTCCTGGGCGGCACCGGCCAGGGGGCGCAGGTCGGTGGTGCCGGCGGTCTTGGTGAGGGGGACCTCGCTGGCCAGGACGGCGACCTTGTCCGCGACGGCGTGGAAGCGGCTGCTGCCCAGGGCCTGCAGGGCGGTGGAGTGGGCCCGGGTGCGGGCGAGGGTGAGCTGGCGGTCGAGCAGGGCGCCGGCCTTCGCCGCGCCCACGGTCAGGTTGCCGCGTTCCTGAGTGGGGGCACCGGCCCTGGGGGGCGTCGCCGCGCCCGTCCGTGCGGTGGCCTGGGCCGGGAGCGCCGTGGAGCCCGACAACCGGTGCAGGGCCGCCAGCAGGCGTTCCAGGCGGGCCGTGTAGGCGTGCTCCATCGCCAACGTCCCCGACACCCACGCCAGTTCGGGGCGCATCGTCTCGCACCAGTCCGCGTCGAGGAGGGACTGGAACGAGTGCAGGCTGGCGCTGATGCGGCGGGCCGAGCGGCGCAGGGCGCGGGCCGCCTCGGCGGACCCCTCCGAGCCGTTCGGCCCCGAGCCCGTCTCCCGGTGCAGGCGCAGCGCTCGGAGGAACTCCGTGGCCTGGGCCCGCAGATAGCCCGCGAGGGCGTCTCCGGTGGGGACGGGCCCGGCGTGCCTGGACCGGGGATCCGTCGGGTCAAGGTGTTGCTGTGCCACGCCGGCGCCTCCGGGCGTCTATGAGCATCTCCTGGACGTTGCGCAGGGGCTGTCCGTCCGCGTCGGTCGCATGCCGGGTCCAGTCGCCGTCCGGGCCGAGGTGCCAGGAGGCGGTGGAGTCGGACATGCCGGTCTCCAGCAGCCGGTTCAGGGCCGCCCGGTGGGCCGGGTCGGTGACCCGGACCAGGGCCTCTATCCGGCGGTCGAGGTTGCGGTGCATCATGTCGGCGCTGCCGATCCACACCTCGGGCTCGCCGCCGTTGCCGAAGCCGAACACCCGGGAGTGCTCCAGGAAGCGGCCGAGGATCGAGCGGACCCGGATGTTCTCCGACAGGCCGGCCACGCCCGGGCGTACCGCGCAGATGCCGCGCACCCAGATGTCCACCGGCACGCCCGCCTGGGACGCGCGGTAGCAGGCGTCGATGACGGCCTCGTCGACCATCGAGTTGACCTTGATGCGGACGTGCGCGGGGCGCCCCGCACGGTGGTGCTGGACCTCCTTGGCGATCCGCGAGACCAGGCCGTCGCGCAGCGACTTGGGCGCCACGAGCAGCCGGCGGTAGGTCTCCCGGCGTGAGTAGCCGGACAGGCGGTTGAAGAGGTCCGAGAGGTCGGCGCCGACCTGCGGGTCGGCCGTGAGCAGGCCGAGGTCCTCGTAGAGACGGGCCGTCTTCGGGTGGTAGTTGCCGGTGCCGACGTGGCTGTAGCGGCGCAGCGTCTCGCCCTCCTGGCGGACCACCAGCGACAGCTTGCAGTGGGTCTTCAGGCCGACCAGGCCGTAGACCACGTGGCAGCCGGCCTCCTCCAGCTTGCGCGCCCACTTGATGTTGGCGTGCTCGTCGAAGCGGGCCTTGATCTCGACCAGGACCAGCACCTGCTTGCCGGTCTCGGCGGCCTCGATGAGCGCGTCGACTATCGGGGAGTCGCCCGAGGTCCGGTACAGGGTCTGCTTGATGGCGAGGACGTCCGGGTCGCCGGCGGCCTGCTCCAGGAAGGCCTGGACGGACGTGGAGAACGAGTCGTACGGGTGGTGTAGCAGCACGTCCCGCTCGCGCAGCGCGGCGAAGATGTCCGGCGCGGACGCCGACTCGACCTCGGCGAGGTCCCGGTGGGTGCCGGCGACGAACTTGCGGTACTTCAGCTCCGGCCGCTCCAGGGAGGCGATGCGGAACAGGCCCGTCAGGTCCAGCGGGCCCGGCAGCGGGTACACCTCCGCCTCGCTGATCTTCAGCTCGCGCACCAGCAGGTCGAGGACCTCGCGGTCGATGGACTCCTCGACCTCCAGGCGCACCGGCGGGCCGAAGCGGCGCCGCATGAGCTCCTTCTCCAGGGCCTGGAGGAGGTTCTCGGCGTCGTCCTCCTCGACCTCCAGGTCCTCGTTGCGGGTGAGACGGAAGGCGTGGTGCTCCAGCACCTCCATGCCCGGGAACAGCTCCTCCAGGTGCGCGGCGATGACGTCCTCGATGGGGACGTAGCGGCCGGGGGAGCTCTCCAGGAACCTCGACAGCAGCGGCGGCACCTTGACGCGCGCGAAGTGCTTGTGGCCGGTGACCGGGTTGCGCACGACGACGGCCAGGTTCAGGGACAGGCCGGAGATGTACGGGAAGGGGTGCGCCGGGTCGACCGCCAGCGGGGTCAGCACGGGGAAGATCTGGTGCCGGAACAGGGTGAACAGGCGGGCCTGCTCCTTCTCCTGCAGCTCGTTCCAGCGGACCAGGTGGATGCCCTCCTCCGCGAGGGCGGGGGCGACGTCCTCGTGGTAGCAGGCGGCGTGCCGGGCCATGAGTTCGCGGGAGCGGGCCCAGATCATCTCCAGCACCTCGCGGGGCTGGAGGCCGGAGGCGGAGCGGGTGGCCACGCCGGTGGCGATGCGGCGCTTCAGTCCGGCCACCCGGACCATGAAGAACTCGTCCAGGTTGCTGGCGAAGATCGCGAGGAAGTTGGCTCGCTCCAGCAGGGGCGTGTCGGGGTCCTCGGCGAGTTCGAGCACCCGCTCGTTGAACGCGAGCCAGCTGCGCTCCCGGTCGAGGAAACGACCCTGCGGCAGCTGGGGCCCGTCGTACGGCGACTCCTCGTACGCGTCGAGGTCGGCGTCGATGTCGGGTTCCAGATCGGAGACGACGGCCGCCACCGTGTGGGGGCGGTGGGCTGCTATGGAGCCCACGGAGGGCTGCGCGTGCTGGACCTGTGCCTGGGTGTTCGGCTGGCTCATGGACCCATTCTTCCGCGCCGCGAGCATCACGGGCGCGTCGGACAGCGCGGGCGGGAGCGACGGCGTCACATGAGTGCTCCCGTTTCCCTCGGGACCCTCGCGGGACGGGGGAGGCTCGGGCACGGCGGGATTCATTGGCCGAGCTTCGCAAGCTCGTCTGAATCGATGGTTACGGAGACATGACGTGCGGGACACCGGGGAGCGGCCCGCGGGCGTCCACAGGGCCGGGCGTGCGGCCGGGGCGGCTGCCCACAGGCTGTGGACGGTCCTCGGCGCTGCCGTGTGCCGCGGAGTGTCCCGGTGTCGGCGTCGCCGTGCGCTGTGGAGTTGTCCCGGCGTCGGTGTCGGCGTGTGCCGCGGAGTGTCCCGGTGCCGGCGTCGGGCGTGCGGACGGGGGGCCGGTGCCGGCGTCGACGTGCGCTGTGGAGTCGTCCCGGTGTCGGTGTCGCCGTGCCGCGGAGGGTCCCGGTGCCGGCGTCGGGCTTGCGGAGGGGGTCCGGTGCCGGCGTCGCCGTGCGCTGTGGAGTTGTCCCGGTGTCGGTGTCGGGCGTGCGCCGGGGAGTGTCCGTCCGTCCCCGGCGTGTGCCGCGGAGTGTCTCCGAAGGGCGGGCCGCGCGTCCATCCCCCCGTGGAAGGACGCGCGGACCGGGATCAGGGGAGGCGGCGGGCCAGCAGGAGGAAGGCGGCGGCCGTCGCGGTGCCGGCCACGGCCAGCAGGAGGCCGGTCTCCACGTACTGGAGCGGCCAGAAGTGGGACTGCGGGTGGAACGTGGCGTGGCTGATCTGGACGCCGTGGGGCATGGGGGTGTCCCAGGTGACCTGGAAGGCCGAGCGGGGGAGTTCGATGCTGCCGGGCGCGATGCGGCTGACGGTCGGCCAGAGGTCCTCGCGGTGCCGTTCCAGGAGGCTGTGGAGGAGCAGGGAGGCGGCGAGGGCCACCCCCGTGGCGGGCAGGGCCCAGCGCCACACCAGTCCGGCGAGGGCGCCGAGGGCGAGTCCGGCCAGGGCGTAGGCCACGGCCACCGGGCCCGTCGACACGAACGCGTCCGGGTAGTACCAGTCGCCGACCAGGTTGGGATCGCCGTCCCCGCGTGCCCAGACGTTCAGCAGCACGAGCGCGCCGGTGCCGGCGGCGAGCAGCGCGGCCGGGGCGGCCAGTTTCGCGGTCAGCCACCGCAGGGGGCCGACGGACTGGGTCCAGGCCAGCTGGGCGGTGCCGCTCTCCAGTTCGCGGCCGACGAGGGCGCCGCCCGCCCAGGCGGCCACGGGGAACATCACCCAGGACAGGGCGGTGGCGAGCACGGCGATGCCGTTCGCGTACACCTCGTCGGTGGTGATCGCCTCGACCGCCGCGCAGGAGGGGAGCCGGTCCGTGGGGGGCGTGGCGCAGGCGCTCATGCCCGCCCGGGCCTCGTCCTCGAGAGAGTGCAGCCAGATCAGGGCGGCGGTCGCGGCGGCCAGGGCCAGCAGCGACAGGACGAGGGCCGTGCGGTGGGTCCGCAGCACCGCCCGCAGCAGGCCGCCCCGGTGGCGGGCGGGGCGGGCGGCGGGGGCGGTCGCCGCGGTGAGGGCGGTCATACGGCGGCTCCCGTGCGGCGGCGCAGCAGGACGAAGGCGGTCGCGGCCGCCAGGGCGGCGACGGCGAGGAGGAGGCCGGTCTCCATGAGCTGGAGGGGCCAGAAGTGGGAGGCCGGGTGGTAGTCGGCGTAGTAGTGGGTGATGCCGTTTCTGGCGTCGCAGCCGGGCTCGCCCGAGCATGCCGGGATCGGGACGCGGGCACCGGAGGCGGTCAGGGCGCCGGTCTCGACGATCATGCTGTCGAGGCCGGGGGTGCCGTCGTCCAGGCTGGTCACGACCGTCTTCACCGGCCACAGGCGCGGGCGCAGTTCGTCGACGACGTAGACGAGTGACACGACGGCCAGGACCGCGACGCCGAGGGCGGGCAGCGTCCGGCGCAGCAGCAGGCCCGCCAGGACGCCGAGGGCCAGGGCGGCGAGGGCCTGGGCGGCGGCGATGGTGCCGTTGAGCTCGAAGACGCCGTCGTCGTGCCACGCGCGCCAGCCCATGACGGTGATCAGGGCACGGTCCGACGACCACAGCACGCGGTGCAGCAGCGTCAGCGTGAGCGTGCCCGTCACGAGCAGCAGGGCCGGAACCGCGAGCTTGGCGGCGAGCCAGCGGGCCGGGCTGACCGACTGGGTCCAGGCGAGCCGGGCGGTGCCGTTCTCCAGTTCGCGGCCGATGAGGGCGCCGCCCGCCCAGGCCCCGGTGAGCAGCGGGAGGAGCCCGACGAGGCCGATGCCGACCGCCACGGCCGTCTGGTACCGGCTGTTCGCGGGGCCGGGGGAGTCGCAGCCCAGGTTCGGGCGGGGCTGGTCGCAGCCCATGTCCGTGTACTCGGCCCAGGCGGCGTCCGCGCCCGGGCCCATCGCCCACAGCAGCGCTCCGGCGGCCACCGCCACCAGACCCAGCCAGAACAGCAGCGCCGTGCGGTGCAGCCGGAGCATGGCCAGGAGCAGGCCGCGCGACGGCGAGGCGGGCCGGGTGACGGCGGGTGCGCTCACGGTGTCGAGGGCGGTCATACGGCGGCCTCCCGCGCGTCGAGCAGGAGCGGCGGGGCGTCGGGGGAGCGCAGGTGGGCCAGGACGACTTCCTCCAGGGACGGGCGGTCGCCCTGGAAACCGTCGCCCAGGGGGCCCGCGGGCCGGACCAGGGCGGTGAGCTGGCGGCCGGTGGTGCGCGACTCGACCACCGTGTGCGGGTCGAGGGCGTCGCCCGCCCGGCCCGTGACCAGGGTGTGCGCGGCGAGCAGGTCGTCGAGCGGCCCGGCCAGCCGGACGCGGCCCGAGCCGAGCAGCAGCAGGTGGTCGCAGGAGCCCTCCAGCTCAGCGACGACGTGCGAGGACATGACAACCGTGGTGCCGTGTTCGGCGGCGTCGGCCATGAGCGTGGCCGTCAGCTGGTGCCGGGCGAGCGGGTCGAGGTCGGCCATCGGCTCGTCCAGCAGCAGCAGTTCGGGGCGCTTGCCGAGGGCGAGGGCGAGTGCGACGCGGGTGCGCTGGCCGCCGGAGAGCGCCCGGATCTTCGTGTCGGGGTCGAGGTCGCCCTCCGCGACGATCCGCTCGGCGGTCCGGGCGTCCCAGCGCCGGGGGTTGAGGTCGCGGCCCATCCGCAGGGTCCCGGCGATGGTGAGCTGGGAGTACAGGGGCTTGTTCTGGGCGACGTAGGAGAGGCGCTCGCGGGCCGCGGCCGGGGTGGTGCCGAGCACGCTGATGCTGCCCTCGGTGGGGCGGAGCAGCCCGGCCGCCAGGGCGAGCAGGGTGGACTTGCCGGCGCCGTTCGGGCCGGTGAGGGCGCAGACGCGGCCCGCGGGGAGCCGGAAGGCGCAGCCGTCCAGGGCCGGAGCGCGGCGTCGCCCGAACCTCCTGCCCAGCCCCGCCGCCTCGATGGCGGTGTCGGTCATGCGTCCCCCTTGAAGTCTGCGAAATGCGCGTCGAGTACGGAAGTGAAGAGGGCGGCCACGTCCTCGCGCTCCAGGCCGGCTTCGCGGGCCCGGGCCGCCCAGGCGTCCAGGTCGGCGCGCAGCGGGGAGTCGGCGGGGGCGGTGCTCAGGGCCTTGCGGACGAACGTGCCCAGTCCGCGGCGGGCCTCGACCAGGCCCTCGCGCTCCAGCTCCCGGTAGGCCTTGAGGACCGTGTTCGGGTTGATGGCGGTGGCCTCCACCACCTCACGGGCCGTCGGGAGCTTGTCGCCCGGCTCCAGCAGGCCCAGGCGCAGGGCCTGTTTGGTCTGCTGGACGATCTGGACGTAGGTGGCCACGCCGCTGCGCCGGTCGATGCGGTACTCGACCACTGCTGCACCACCCTTTCACTAATTGAGTAGTGAAAGGGTGGTGCAGGGGAGTGGTGAAAGTCAAGCGTGCTTCGTGAACCGTTCGGGCCGGGCCGTCCGATGAGGAGACGTGAGCGATACGAGAAGCGACGGGGAGCTGCTGCGGGCCATAGCCGCGGACGCCGACCGGCGTGCCTTCGAGGAGCTGTACCGGCGCTACGCGCCATGGCTCCGGGCCCGGTTGCGGGGGCGGTGCGCCGACCTCGGGGTCGTCGACGACGTGGTGCAGGAGACGTTCCTCGCGGTGTGGCGCGGCACGGCCCGCCACCGGCAGGAGGGCCACTCCCCGGACGCGGCCGGATGGCTGTGGCGCATCGCCTCGCGGCGGCTGGTGGACGCGCTGCGGGGCGACGGGGCGCGGGGGCGGCTGCGGCAGGCCCTGGCGCGTCTGCGGCACCGGGACGAGGTGTCGGCGGAGGAACGCGTGCTCGCGGGGGTGGAGCACGGAGACCTCGCCGGGGCGCTGGTCCGGCTGTCGCCGGAGCTGCGGGCGGTGCTGCAGGCGACCGTCATCGACGGGCTGACCACCCGTGAGGCGGCCGTGCTGCTCGGGATACCGCCCGGGACGGTCAAGACGCGGGCGATGCGGGCCCGGAAGCAGTTGCGGGAGGCCCTGGCATGAGCTGGCACGTGTCCGAAGAGGACCTGCGCGCGTATGCGCGAGGGGAGTTGCAGCCCCCCGCGCTCTGGTCCGCCGATACCCATCTGACCTCCTGCGCGCCGTGCCGTGCGGTGCTGGCCGAGGTCAGCGATCCCGTCGCCCTCGATGCCGGCTGGGACCGGCTCGACGCCGAACTGGACGCGCCCCGGACGGGATTGCTGGAGAGGCTGCTCGTGCGGGCCGGGGTGGCCGGGCACACCGCGCGGCTGCTGGCGGCGACGCCGGTGCTGCGGCGGTCCTGGCTCGGGGCGGTCGTCGCCGTGCTGCTGCTGAGCGTGGCGGCCGGGCACGCCGTGCGCGGCGGGGAGTTCCCCACGCTGTTCCTGGCCCTCGCGCCGCTGCTGCCGCTGGCCGGGGTGGCGTTGTCGTACGGGCCCGCGCTGGATCCGACGTACGAGATGGCCGTCGTCGCGCCGATGCACGGGTTCCGGCTGCTGATGATCCGGACCGTGGCCGTGCTGGCCGTCGTGCTCGCGCTGAACGGCCTGGCGACCCTCGCCCTGCCCGCCTACGGGCTGCGGGCGCTGGCCTGGCTGCTGCCCGGGCTGGCGCTGACGGCGACCGGACTCGCGCTGATGCCCCGTCTCGGCCCGGTGCTCGCACCGTCCCTGGTGGGCGGGGCGTGGGCCGGGCTGCTGCTGGCGGCCGACGTGCTGCGGGCCGGGGCGGACGTGCCGCTCGCGCCGTTCACCGCGGCCGGGCAGGGCGTGGCGGCGGTCGTCGCCGCGCTCGCCGCCGGGCTGCTCTTCCTGCTTCGTGACCGATTCGACCTCTTCCAGGGACGTGCCGTATGACCACGACCGTGTCCGCCTCCGGGCTGAGCCTCCGCTACGGCGGTACCCGGGCCCTCGACGACGTGTCGGTGCGGCTGACCGCCGGCGTCACCGGGCTGCTCGGCCCCAACGGCGCCGGCAAGACCACGCTGCTGAGGGTGCTCGCCACGGCCCTGCCCGCCGACCGGGGGGCCTTCACCGTGCTCGGGCACGACCCGGGCACCGCCCGGGGCCGCCAGGAGGTGCGGCGCCGGCTGGGCTATCTGCCCCAGACCCCGGGCTTCCACCCGGACTTCACCGCCTTCGAGTTCGTCGACTACGTGGCGATCCTGAAGGAGATGACCGGCCGGGCCGCCCGGCACCGCGAGGTGCGGCGGGTGCTCGACGAGGTCGGCCTGGCGGACGTGCGGGGCAAGCGGATCCGCAAGCTGTCCGGAGGCATGCGGCAGCGCGTCGCCCTGGGAGCAGCCCTCGTCGGCGATCCCGGGTTCCTGGTGCTCGACGAGCCGACCGTCGGTCTTGACCCCGAACAGCGCATGCGGTTCCGGGAGCTGATCGCGGAAGCCGGGCAGGGGCGGACGGTGCTGCTGTCCACCCACCAGACGGAGGACGTGGCGATGCTCTGCCACCGCGTGGTGGTCATGGCCGGTGGCCGGGTGCGGTTCGAGGGCACCCCGGCCGAGCTGACCGAGCGGGCCGCGGGGCGCGTGTGGAGCAGCACCGAGCGGGCCCCCGGGGCGAAGGCGGGGTGGCGCACGGGGACCGGCACCTTCCGGAACGTGGGGGACCCGCCGCCCGGCGCCGAACTGCTCGAACCCACCCTGGAGGACGGCTACCTGCTCACGCTCGACGGCACCGCAGCGGAGGTGGCGGCATGACCGCGGTGGCGGAGAAACCGGCCGTCTCCGGGATGCGGGAGGAGCGGGGCGGGGCCCGGAAGGCCGTGTTCGCCCTGGCCGTGTTCGAGTCGCGCCGGCTGCTGACCCGGATCCCGGTGCTGGTGGCCTTCGCCGTCTACCTCGCCTGGACCGTGTGGCGCGGCGGGAGGGCGTGGGGCGACTACCCGGCCCTCCAGGACGCCGACCGGGCCACCCAGGGCGCGCCGATGCTCATCGGCCTCGCGGTCCTGCTGTCCGTCAACCTCGCCGCCCTGCGCTCCCGGCGGCACGACACGGAACGGCACCTCGCGGTGCTGGTACTCCCGCAGTGGCGCCGTACGGCCGCCCACGCCCTGTCGGTCGTGGCGGTGGCCCTGCTCACTGCCGTGTGCGTGGCCGGGCAGTTCGGCCGGGAGGCGCTGCGGCCCGGCGCGATCGGGCACGGGTCGGTGGGCGAACTGCTCGTCGGCCCGCTGACCGTGCTGCTGTTCGGGCTGTTCGGGCTGCTCCTGGCAGGGCTGGTGCGGTCCGCTCTGGCCGCGCCGCTACTGGTGGTGCTCTTCCTGTTCTTCTTCCTCTTCCTCTCGGGCATGAACTACGGGGCGAGGTGGCTGCTGCCGGCGGTCGAGGAGGCGTCCCCCAACACCCTGCCGTCGGACCTGATGGGCCGGCCGGCCGCCTGGCACGCCCTGTACCTGGCCGGACTCGGCCTGTGCCTCGGACTGCTGGCGGTGCTCTTGGCCGGTGCCCGCAAGCCGGCCGTGTTCGCCGGTGTCGCCGGGGCGCTCGCCATGACGCTGGTCGGCGGAGTGGCCCAGTCGGCGGGCGACTCCCCCGAGCTGGTCGAGGCACGCGAACGCGCCACCGTGCACCCCGAGCAGGTGCAGTCCTGTGTTCGCCGGGACGGATCGACGTACTGCGCGTTCCCCGAGTGGGCGCCACGGGTGGCGGACTGGGCCGGGGTGGTCCACCGGGTCCGGTCCCTGGCCGGGGGCAGCGCCCACGAGCAGGACCTCGTCGTACGGCAGCGGATCGAAGCGCGCTACGGCCTATCCAGTGACTCCGCTCTGGCCTCGCTGGAGCGTCCGCACGAGGTGACGGTGGGCACCGGGTGGGGCGGCAATCGCGTCCCCGAGTTCTCCGCGGCCGTGGCCGGTGTGCTGATCGCGGGCGACGAGAAGGCCGCGACCTCGATCTGCGACGGCCGCATGGTCCCCCTGATGTGGCTGGCCGTGGGCTGGGAGTCCGAGCCGCTCGACGCGCTGCGCCGCGTCCGCCTCGACGACACCGTCACCGGCTCCGCCTACGTGCTCCAGCCCACCGAGGGCCTGTACATGACCGAGGCCCAGACCGAGGTGCTGCGGTCACTGCTCGACCTGCCCCGCGGTGAGGCCGGAGCGCGGGTCAAGGACCACTGGCGCGAACTGACCGCACCGAAGGTCACCACGGCCCGGGCCGCCGAGCTGCTGGGCCTGCCCGCGCCCGAGGGGAAGGACAAGTGCTCGTGATCCGGCAGCTGGTGTTCCCCGTCCACCGGACGGTGCCGTGGGCGGCGATCGGCGCGGCCGGGGCGGCGGGACTGCTGCTCGCCGCGCTGACCCGGACCGGCGAGACGGCCGAACGGCTCTCCCTGTACCTGCTGCGGGCCGCGATCCTCGCCTTCGCGGTGGGCCTGGCCTTCCTCCTGGACGACCCGGCCCGGCACACCACGTCCACCGTGCCGACCCCGCGCCCGGTCCGCATCGCCCTGCGCACGGCCCTCGTCGTCCCGGCCGCGGCGGCCTGGTGGACGGTCGCGCTGCTGCTCGTGCCGCCGGACGCACGGCCCCCGGTCGGTGATCTCACGCTGGAGGCGGGGGCGGCCCTCGTCCTGGCGGTGGCCGCGGCGGCGGCCGCGATGCGCTTCAGCGAGGTCACCCGGCCCGGACTGCCGGTCACGGGCGGACTGTTGACCACAGCCGTCCTGGCCATGCTGTTCTGGCCCGGCCGCTGGGCCCTGTTCGTGCCGGTGGAGGACGAGCGGTGGGCGGCGGCGCACGAGCGGTGGGCCGTGGTGCTGGGCGGCGCCGTGCTCCTCGGCGCGGTGTGCGCGGTGGAGCCCCTGGGGCGGCGGGTCCGGCGCTAGCGGCACCGGAGCACATCGAGCGGTTGTGCAGAGGGCCGTTCCCGGCCGTGTTCGTCGGTGTCTCCGTGCCGTCCCACAACCCAGGGTTGTGCGGCTAGTCTGCCCATCGTGGACCTCAAAGCCGTACGCGCCTTCGTCGCGATCGCCGACTCCGGGCAGTTCCAGAGGGCCGCCGTGGATCTCGCCCTGACCCAGCAGGCCGTCTCCAAGCGGATCGCCGCGCTGGAGAAGGACCTCGGGGTGCGGCTGCTGGTCCGGACGCCGCGCGGGGCGGAGCTCACGATCGACGGGCAGGCCCTGCTGCCGCACGCCCGGGTCCTGCTCCAGGCCGAGGAACGGGCGTCGGCCGCCGTGCGGCCCGGGAGCCGGGCGCTGCGGGTGGACGTCGTGGGACGCCGGGCCGCCACCGGCGGGCTGGTGCAGGAATTCCACCGGGCGCACCCGGAGACCGCGCTGGACATCGTCACGCTCTTCGATGTGGAGACGGCCGTGGCCGCCGTGCGGGACGGGGCCGTCGACGCCACCTTCCGTGCCGTCACCATGCCCGGGCACAGGCTCCCCGACGGCATCGCCGCCCTCCCGGTCCTCGACGAGCCGATGCACCTGTGCGTCGGCCCCGACCATCCGTTCGCCCGGGCGCCCTGGGTGACGCCGGCACAACTGGCCGGGCACCGGATCTGGATGCCGGGCAACGTGCCCGGCACCGAGTGGCACGCCTACTACGAGGCGCTGGCCGCCGAGTTCGGGCCGGTCATCGACACCATCGGGCCCAACTTCGGCCTGGAAGCGCTGCTCGACACCATCGCCGGTTCCCCGACCGTGGCGACCTTCCTCAGCGATCGCACCCCGCACGTCTGGCCCGTGGGCCACGACCTGCGGCTCGTCCCCCTGCGCGACCCGGCCCCGGTCTACCCGCACTCCCTGCTCTGGCGCACGGGCAACCCGCACCCCGGCCTGACGGCACTGCGCGAGCACCTGACGGCGACCCGCCCGCGACCACCCGAGGGCGAACTCTGGCGGCCGTCGTGGGCGGAGCGACCAGGGCCCGAGGTCTGAGCAGAGCGAAACTGTCGGGGCCACTCGCTTCTTGGCCAGTGTCGTGCCTCCGCGAGCCGAGTAAAGGGCGCTACGCGTCGGCTTCGCCGATGGCCCTGCGGGCCACCCTTGACTCGACTCGCTCCAGCACGGCAGAGAAGCGAGCGAGCGGCCCGGAAACACGAGTGGCCGGCGCCGTGTGCGATCAACGCCCCGTCGCACCGCACCCGGCGTCAGCGCGCGGTCGCGCCTCGCCTGCACGCCAGGTGGCCTCGGCGGCGAGCGGCGGCGGTGGGGGATGGGAACAAGAGGGGCGGTATCCCCGGCATTTGGAGCGGATGGGCCACTAGCGGGAGCAGATGCGCTGGTGAGCGCTGGACAGTCGACCCAAGCCCTCCATTTGCCCCGCCTACGCTCCTATGAGCCGCCACAACTCCGCCACGCCCCCGCACTCCCACCCACCGCTTGCCGCTGAACGAGCCGGCGTGCTGGCGAGGCGCGCCCGCGCACCCCCTGGCCGATCGCCGAAGGCGACGCGAAGCGCCCTTGAGGCTGGCCGTGGAAGCACGACACTGGCAAGGAAGCGGGCGGCCCCGACGGTCAGTTGGTGACGTAGTCGAGGAACGACGCCCAAGGGCTCGCGCCGAACACGAGTATCGGGCCCTGCGGCTGCTTGGTGTCGCGGACCGGGATCATGCCGGGGCAGTTGTCGGCGACCTCGACGCAGTTGTTGTCTCCCCCGTCGCTGTAGGACGACTTGCGCCACACAGCGGTGGTGAGGTCGCGGGTGCTCGTCATGATCTGTGCTCCTCCAGTACGCCCCTGATGAACGCGAGCGAGTCCGACGGGGACAACGCCAGGTCGCGAAGCCGATCGTAGGACGATCGCTCTCGAAGAACCTCGTCCGGATCTTCGATCAGCCGACCACCGCTGTTGCCTTCCGTGTAGGCAACGGCGCTTCCGCTCCTCTGCCAGAGCAGCGTCAGCGATCCGTTCATATGGTGATGCGCACCCGCCGAGAACGGCAGTACCTGGAGCGCCAAGTTGGGCCACAGCGCGGCGGCCTCAAGGTGAAGCAGCTGGTCGTGCCACGTCTTGCCCCGGGCAGCAGGACGTCGGAGCGCGAACTCGTCCACGATGATCCGGACCTCGGGCTCCGGTTTCTGCCCCAGCACAGACTGCCGTCCGAGCCGCGCGGCTACTTGCTCCTCGACAGCCTCGTCACCCTCAGCCGTTGTCTGAGCGCCAGACAACACCCCACGAGCGAAGTCCTCGGTCTGCAGCAGCCCGGGAATCCCCGGCGAGAACTTCCACATGATCCGCGCCGTCGCCTCCAGCGCCATGAACTCCTTGTACTGATCCTTGAACGCATCCAGCCGAGCCGCCTTCCAGTGGCTCAACAGCAGGTCACCCGTGCCGTAGTACCCGTCCAGGTCCTCCATGACCGTCACCTTGGAGAGCCGCTCGCCCGACTCCAGCCGGCTCAGATAGCTCTTCTCGTAACCGGTCTCGTCGGCCAGCTGCCCCAGTGACTTCCCGGCCTTCTCCCGCAGGACCTTCAGCGTCTGCCCGAGCATCACCCGCCCGGAAACCGGCTCCGCGTCAACCTTCTCGCCCACGTCACCCCTCCCCGTTGTCTGCGCGCCAGACAACACCGGACCTCTTCCGCAGCGTACGTGCGATGAGTGACGATCGAGGCACGAACGGTGATCACCGCTCGTCAGCCCCGCCTTCCCTCCCCCTGCCCTGAGAAGGGACGCCTCCGTGCGCCTGCGTATCGCCGAACTCTGCGAGTTCCTGCTGCTCGCCCTCCTGCGGAGCCTGCTGCCCGCGCGGGGGCGTCATCGAGCGGTGTCGGTCCGGCGGTCGTATGCGCTGCCCCATTCCCCGCCGGTCCCCGGCCCGTGGCCCCCGGAACCGCTGCTCATGGACGGCCCGCTCGTCCGGCCGTACCTGCGCGCCGAGGAGGTGTTCGTATGATGCTGCTCCCCTGGACCGGGACCGACGGACGGCCCTGTTACCTCAGCACCGACGACCCCGACAGCCTCCTCTCCCGGCTCGCCGATGACATCGAGGCCGTTCAACTGGCCTCTGCGGAGCAGGTGCTCGCCGGCGCCAGGGCCGTACTCGGTGATGCCGGAGCCGGTGAGCGCGCGCTGCGTTTCGCGCTGGTCAGGGCGGTGGAGTCGCTGGGGGAGGTACTGCGCGTCGCGGCGAGCCGGGGCGAGCGCATCGCCCCATTGCGACGCCCTGACCCGGAACCTCCCGATGGCTCCGTCACGTCTCCGTCCGGTACATCAGATCCACCTCGTGCGTGGTGAACCCCAGCCGCTCGTACACCGACACCGCCGCCTGGTTGTCGGCGTCGACGTACAGCATCGCCGTCGGCAGCCCCTGCCCCGCGAGGTGCCGGAGCCCGATCGTGGTCAGGGACTTGCCGAGGCCGCCGCCCTGCGCGCCGGGGCCGACGCCGAGGACGTACACCTCGCCCAGGCCCTCCTCGGCGTGCACCTTGGTCCAGTGGAAGCCGACGAGTTCGTCGCCGCGGAAGGCGAGGAAGAAGCCCGCCGGGTCGAACCACGGCTCGGCCTTGCGGTCGTCCAGGTCGCGCTGGGTGAGGGAGCCCTGCTCGGGGTGGTGGGCGAAGGCGGCGGCGTTCACCGCGAGCCACGCCGCGTCGTCCTTGCCGGGGACGAAGGCACGGACCGAGACGCCCTCGGGGAGCACCGGGTCGGGCGCGTCGAAGTCGGTCAACGTGCGCCGCATCTGGCGCAGTTCACGGAAGAGCGTGAGACCGAGGACCTGCGCGAGATGCCGGGCGGCGGAGTGCCCGCCGTGCGCCCACACCCGCAGCCGCTTCCCCGAGGCGGCCAGCAGGGCCGAGCCGAGCGCCCGCCCGTGCCCGTGTCCGCGATGCCCGGGATGCACCACCAGCTCGGCGGCCGGCGGCTCCACCGGGTCCGTGTCCTCCAGTTGGGCGTAACCGACGAGTTCCCCGCCGACGGTGAGCAGCAGATGGGACACGCCCTCCCGCTCTCCGCCGCGCAGCTGCAACCGGCCCTGTTCGGACACCGCCTGCTGCCCGTCGGTCCGGGCCGCCTCGTCGAGCAGCCCGAGCACGGCCTCGGTCTGCTCCGCGGAGAGGGCGGCAAGGGTCTCGATCGAGCGGGGGTGGCCCGGCCTCACGGTGTCGTCGCTGGTCATGCGTACGAGGGTACGGGGCACCACCGGCAAAACGGCGGCAAAGAAGCAACCAGGTCGTAACCCGGAAAGGCCTGTTGCGCTACGCGCGTTGACTCTAGGCTGCGCCGGACGACATCACTGTCCCAGCAGACCTACAGGGGGGCGTATGCCAGCCACTTCACCGGCGCACCCGGACCGCCGCAGACGTCGTACGAACCGTTTCGCCGCTCTCGCCGCCGGTGTCGTCACCGTCGGTGCGCTGGCCGCGGCCGGACTGCCCGGCTCGGCTTCCGCAGGGGAGGAGTCCAGCAAGGGCGGGTACGGCCACGGCCGCTACCAGGACGTCCAGCTGCTGTCCTTCAACGACCTGCACGGCAACCTGGAGCCGCCCGCCGGTTCCTCCGGCCGCGTCACCGAGACGCAGCCCGACGGGACGACCAAGACCATCGACGCCGGTGGTGTCGAGTACCTCGCCACGCACCTGCGGCAGGCCCGCAAGGGCGAGAAGTACTCCATCACGGCCGCCGGCGGCGACATGGTCGGAGCCTCCCCGCTGCTGTCCGGGCTGTTCCACGACGAGCCGACCATCGAGGCGCTGAACAAGCTCGACCTCGACGTCACCTCCGTCGGCAACCACGAGTTCGACGAGGGCGCCAAGGAGCTCGGCCGCCTCCAGAACGGCGGCTGCCACCCGAAGGACGGCTGCTACTCGGACCAGAAGTTCCAGGGCGCCGACTTCCCCTACCTCGCGGCCAACGTCCTCGACGAGAAGACGAAGAAGCCGATCCTCAAGCCCTACTGGGTGTGGAAGAAGAACGGCGTCAAGGTCGGCTTCATCGGCGTGACCCTGGAGGGCACCCCGGACATCGTCTCCGCCGAGGGCGTCAAGGGCCTCTCCTTCAAGGACGAGACCGAGACGATCAACAAGTACGCCAAGGTGCTGCAGAAGCAGGGCGTGAAGTCGATCGTCGCGCTCATCCACGAGGGCGGCTTCCCGGCGTCGACGTCGTACAACTACGACTGTGACTCCCCGGGCGCGGGCGACGGCATCTCCGGCCCGATCGTCGACATCGCCAAGAACGTCACGCCGCAGGTGGACGCGCTGGTCACCGGCCACACCCACAACGCGTACGTGTGCAGCATCGCCGACCCGGCGGGCAAGCCCCGCATGGTCACCTCGGCCGCCTCCTTCGGCCGCCTCTACACCGACACGACGCTGACGTACGACCGCAGGACCGGCGACATCGCCCGTACGGCCGTGAAGTCCGCGAACCGCGTGGTCACCCGGGACGTCCCCAAGGCGCCCGACATGACCGAGCTGATCAGCAAGTGGAACACGCTGGCCGCGCCCATCGGCAACCGCGCGATCGGCTGGATCTCCGGCGACATCGGCAACACCGGCACCGAGTCCCCGCTCGGCGATCTCATCGCCGACGCCCAGCTCGCGCACGGCAAGCAGCTCGACCCGGAGACCGACCTCGCGCTGATGAACCCGGGCGGTATCCGCGCCCCGCTGACCTACGCGGCCAAGGGCGCCGAGGGCGACGGTGTCGTCACCTATGCCGAGGGCTTCACGGTCCAGCCGTTCGCGAACACCGTGAACCTCCAGGACTTCACGGGCGCGCAGCTGATCCAGGTGCTCAAGGAGCAGGTGTCCGGCCCGAACGCGGCGGCCCCGAAGGTCCTCCAGGTCTCGTCCGGCCTGACCTACACGCTGGACCTCACCAAGTCCGGCGCCGACCGGGTGGTCACGGACAGCATCAAGCTGAACGGCTCGGCCATCGACCCGGCGGCCACCTACCGTGTCGCGACGAACAGCTTCCTCGCGGGCGGCGGTGACGGCTTCCCGACCCTCGGCCAGGGCACGAACGACGTCGTCGGCGCCGACGACCTGACCGCGCTGGAGCAGTACCTGGCGGCCAACTCCTCGGCGTCGAACCCGATCGCGCCGCCGAAGGCGGACCGGATCACGATCGTGAAGTAGGTCGCATACCGGGGGTTCGAGTTGCGGGTGGGGGCGGTGCGCATGGTCGGATGGATCGATGCGTACCCCCCACCACCTCGATGCGCATCCCCGTCCGAACCCGTACGAGGAGCTCGCCGCCCTCGACGACGGGCCTCTGGAGGAAACCCCTCTGGAGGAGTTCCTCCCGGAGGAACGCACTGCGGGCGCCGAGGACGCCTGGGCCCCGCCGGACCATCGCCGCGGCGGCAAGCGGCGTCGGAAGAATCGTTTCGCTGGCTTGCCGTTCGCGATGAAGGCCGTCGTCGGCCTGGTCGTCCTCGCCTCGTTCGCCGCCCTCGGCGACCGCTGGGCGGTGCTCTACGCCGAGCACCGGGCCGCCGACACCCTCAAGGACCGCCTCGACCTGGCCGCCGCGCCCGAGGTGGAGATCGGCGGCTTCCCCTTCCTCACCCAGCTCGCCGGCAAGCGGCTGGAGTCGGTGAAGCTGACCGTCCCGGACGTCGCCGCCGACCGCGTCTCGCTCGCGAAGGTGTCGGCCACGGCCCATGACGTGACGCTCAACGCCGACGGGCTGACGTCCGTGCGCGGCGCCGACGTCCCCCGGTTCGACGGGGACGTCCTGCTGTCCTTCGAGGACCTGAACCGTGAACTCGGCGCCTCCCAGGTCACTTTCACCGGCGAGGGCCGGGACCGGGTGCGGGCGCGCGGCACCCTGCCGGTCGCCGGGCACGACCTGAAGCTGCGGGCCGAGGCCCGGATCCAGCGGCAGGGCGAGCGGGGCATCGCCACGGAGATCGGCGGCATGCGCCTGGACATCGGTGACCTGGCGACCTACCGCCCCGGCAAGCGCGCCTCGGAAGGGCTGCACCTGACGCCAGAGGCCTCCGCCGATCTGGCCCGGGAGACCCGGAAGGCCAAGGCCCTGCTGTCGGTCCCGGCCATCGTGCAGCGGATGGGCGTGCCCGAGGCGACCGTGAACCAGGCCCTGGCCGACGACGGCAAGCTCGCCGAGCTGACCGGCTCCCCGCGCTTCGCACGCCAGGCCGAACGCCTGAACCTCATCGACCTCGCCCTGGACAACCCCGACGTGCTCAAGAGCCTGGGCCTGGACCCCGCACTCCTCGGGGAGTTGTCGCGCCTGACGCGCCCGGTCCTGGCCGACCGGCTCGCGCTGGCCTTCGAACTGCCCAAGCCGGAGCAGGGAGGCGTGAAGCTGGAGGACGTACGGGTGGAGGAGGACGGCATCCGGGTGCGGCTGTCGGGCTCGGGGCTGACGGTGGGCTCCTAGCTGCAACGCCAGCTCGGCATCCCTGCTTTCTTGATGAAATTTGGTGTGCAGATGTGTTGACCTCTGTTCGAGTCTCCTTCTAGTTTCGTGCTCCACTGAGCGGTCCGTCTGTGGGCTGCTCGCCTTCGCACCTGCTCAGAAGGGGATGTCGTGTCTCAAAAGACCCACCGTGGGACAGCTTGCGTGGGGGCGCTGCTGGCCTGCGTCACGGCATTCGGTGGAGCGTTCGCCTCCCCCGCGGCCGCCTCTCCCGCCCACCGTCCCACCCCGCCGCCCGTCAGCGACTTCAAGGGCGTCAACTGGGCCGACCCGCGCGACAACTACGCCGACGACGCGGTCGTGCCCTCGGGCCTGTCCACCTCCGACAGCTACGCCACCACCTACGCCAAGTCCAAGGCGATCATCGGCGGGTTCTCCAAGCTCGGCGCCAACACGGTCCGTCTCCCGGTCAACCCGACCTCGGTGAACGGCCCGTTCTGGAAGTCGTACCGGGGCGCGATCGACGCCGCCACCGCCAAGGGCTTCAAGGTCATCCTGGGCTACTGGGAGGCCGACAACGCCAAGGACGGCAAGATCGACAACCAGGCGTCCTGGGATCAGATGTGGGCGCGGATCACCTCCGCCTACGCCGGCAACTCCAAGGTGTACTTCGAGCCGATGAACGAGCCGTTCGGCTACACCGCCCAGGAGTGGACCGACATCGCGGCGAAGTGGGTGAGCACCCACCGCTTCATACCCCGCGACCGGATCCTGATCGGCGGCTACAAGTACAGCGAGGACGTCAAGCCGGTCTGCGCCGACCCGCGCCTGAAGGGCACGCGTCTGGCCCTGCACAACTACGGCTTCTGGCACACCGACTGGACCAGCGTCGACCAGTGGAAGGCCGACTTCAAGGCCCGCATCGGCGACTGCGCCTCCCGCACGATCCTCGACGAGTTCGGCGCCTCGATGACCACCGGCCTGGACTACAACGGCCCGGTGGGCACCTCCAACGAGATCGCCTACATCCAGGCCGCGACCGACACCATCCGGGAGCTGGGCCTCGGCTCGGTCTACTGGCCCGGCCTGCGCAACGGTGACACCTACTCCCTCACCACGCTCCAGGGCACGGGCACGAACCTCAGCCTGACGGTGAACAACCAGAGCGGCCTGGACCGGCTGCACTACGCCTGGAAGCAGTGACTCCCACCCGATCCATGGTGGCCCTTCCGGGTCCGGCGCCGCTCGTCAGCCGGACCCGGAAGGGAGCTGTTCAGGACGCCGAGGGCGTCCAGCCGGCGAGCCAGTCCGCGACCTCCTGGTTCGCGGCCTGCGCATCGCTCAGATGGGGCCGGTTGCTGCTCGCACCGCCCGCCCCCGCGCCGTAGTTCTTGTACTCGGCGAACCGGTCGTCCTTCCACGAGAACCCGCTCATGTCGGTCCACGGGGCCGACTTGATCGCGTTGCTCAGGCTGGTGTTGCGGACGGTGGTCTGCGGGTCGAGGGAGGCGTCCCCGCCCGCGTGCCAGGGCCGCCCGAGGTAGAAGGTCCCGGCCGACACGTCGCCGTTCACCGTGGAGTTGGCGATCAGGATGCCCTTGCGGTTCGCCGCGGTGCTCGGCGCGGTGATGTAGCCGGACGAGGTGCCGTCCCAGCGCTTCTTCAGCGTGATCACGGACTTGTCGACGACGGCCGTGGCCCGGCCGAAGATGAAGTCGACGTTGCCGATGACGTAGGAGTTGCTGACGTACACCCGGCCCAGCCGGTCCTTCGACGCGGTGTCGAGCAGCAGGGTGTCCTGGTCCCCGCTGACGATGATCCCGTCGAGGAACACCTTGTCGGCGGCGGTCCGCAGGGCGACGGCCTGATGGTCCTTGAAGCCCTGGTTGGCCTTCTCGTCGAAGTCGTTGGAGATGGTCAGGTTGCGCGCCTGGAAGTCGTCCGCCTCGACGGCGACGGTGGCGCTGCCGCTCGTGCCGTACGTGCCGCCGCCGGGCTTCGGCGTGCCCGACGCGTTGTTGTAGACGATCGTGGTGTCCTTGCGGCTCCCGCCGGTGCCCTGGATGGTGACGTGCGGCTTGTTGGACGGCACCTTCACCAGTTCCCGGTACGTCCCCGGCTTCACGGCGATCACCACGCGCGAGGGGTTGTTCGCCGGTACGGCGTTCACGGCGGCCTGGACCGTCTTGTACTGACCGCTGCCGTCCTTGGCGACGGTGAGGGTGGTGGCGGCCGCGGCCTTGGTGGAGGCGGCGGTCGTACCGATGGAGGCGCGGGGCCCGGCACCGGCCTTGAGGATCGACGGGAGGTCGGTGGCCTTGTCGAGGCTGTACGGGTAGTACGTCTTCGGATCGAAGGCGCTCCCGCCGCTCTCGTTGCGCCCGCTGGTGCCGGAGAAGGAGTTGCCGCGCTGGACGATGGATGCGCCACTGTCCTTGATGACGGGGTTGTTGACGCCCTGGAAGAGAGAGTTCTCCAGGACCATCCTCGTGCCGCCGCGCGAGTAGTTCCCGTACGCCGACTTGATGGCGGTGCCCTGGGCGTCCTCCAGGAAGTTGTTGTAGAGGTGCGCGTGGGCGGCGTTGTCCGTGGAGGGGTTGCGCTGCTCGGTCTCGCGGATCCAGTTGTGGTGGATCGTGATGTCGGTCTTGACGTTCTCGGTCCAGCCGATGCCGAAGGTCTTGTTGTTGTCGCTCAGCTTGTTCCAGGAGACGGTGACGTTCGTCGAGTCCTTGCGGACGTCGATGAGCCCGTCGGCCATGTGCCGCAGGTCGTTGTGATCGATCCAGACGTGATGGGCGCCGTCCATCTGGATCGCGTCGAAGTCGTGGTCCTTGTCGTTCCAGATCCCCTGGTACGCGTCCCGGATGGTCAGGTTCCGGATGATCACGTTGTGCACGCCCTGGCCGAGGAAGAACCCGCCGCCGACGATGTGCCCGGCGGTCCCCTGACCCACGATGGTCTTGTCGGACTGCACCTTGATCTCTTTGCCGACCGGGTTCATGGCGATGGTCCCGGCGACGACGATGACGTACGGCTGGGTCGCGGTGGCGTACTTCTCCAGCTCGGCCTGCGTCTTCACGGTGACGACCTGGCCGCCGCGCCCGCCGTACGTCCCGTTCTGGCCGAGGGAGTTGACGGAGGCGAACCCGTCGGCGGTGTCGGCGGCCCAGGCGGGGGTGGCGGCGGATGCCTGCAGTGCGGTGGAGCCCAGTACGCCGAGGTCGGTGCCGTAGGCGAAGGTGCCGGCGGCGGTCAGGGCGAGGGGGACCCCGACCGCCAGGGCGGTGCGGCTTCTGCGACGACGGTGCTGGGCCTTGCTGCGCGGCTCACTCATGCGGTGATCCGTTCCGTGTGGGGGAATGACCGCTGAGCAGTCGCCGCCCCACACGGAAAGGTTGCCGGTGTGCCTTACCGGGTGCAGGACTTGGGGTCGAGCTTCTCCTCGATCTTGTCCTCACGGCCGTCGGGCCGGCCGCTGGGCAGGAGCTTGTCGGAGATGCCGTCGATGTAGTAACCGTGCGAGTGGATGGTCTGGTAGCCCCGGTCGCGCCAGCTGTGCACGGTCCGGTCCCCGTCGCCCTTGTTCCACTGGTAGTCCTCCACGTGGAAGACGGGGTTGACGCGCACCACGCGCTGGTACGGCGTCCAGGTCACGGCGACCTGCCGGCACGGCGGGACGGTCTTCTCGCTGCGGGTCTCGAACTTGGACTCCTTCTCCCAGCCCCACTCGTACCCGGCGCTGCCGCCCACGGTCCCGCTGAAGATGCTCTTGGCGAGGGAGAGGCTGATGGAGCCGCCGACGCTCTTCTTCGCGAACGTCTTGGTGCTGTAGCTGCTGACGAAGGTCTCCTTGTCGTCGGCGGAGCCCTTGTTGCCGATCCACCGTGACGTGCGGACGGTGTCGCCCTTGATGGACCAGGTGGAGGCCTCGGCGTACCCGCACCAGCCGCGGAACAGCTCCCATGGCCCCGCGGGCGCCCACAGCCCGATGACGTCCCGCAGGTACTCGTCCCGGGTCTTGAACTCACCGGTGTCGACGTTGAGGGCGCCGTACACGCCCGTAAGGCTCGGCTCCTGGCTGCAGAGCCGCTCGATCATCAGGTCGGTGTCCCCGGGGTCCACACCCCGGATGTCGGTCGCCCCGGCGGGCCCGGCCGAGGCGGTCCCCGCGCCGGCCAGCAGACCGGTCACGGCGAGGACGGTGGAGGCGGCAACTACGCCGATCTTTCTGACAGTTGACGTGCGAATGAGACGCATGTGGGGGGCTCACTCCTGCTTGTCGTTCTGTGACGGCGATGAAGATGTCAGAACAGCGGCGGGAGTTTGCGCTACTGATGGGTATGACAGGGCATCGACAGGTTCGCGGGGTGTATGTCCCGCCTTATCGGGTGCCGTCGCCGCGACCGACAGCGATCCGCAGCACGTCGCCCAAGGACTCCACGGCCCGCGTCAACGCGAAACGCACGGCGCGTTCACCGGACTTGTCGTCGTGCAGTACGGCTCTGGCACCGGCGAGCACGGTTGCGGCGGACGCGAGCTGGGCGGCCTCGACGTCGTCGGCGAGCCGCGAGAGCAGGCTGCCGGGGTCGTCGGTGGACAGGTAACAGGCCTTGCCGTCGGTGCCGGTCCAGGGGAGCAGGCGCATACGTGGGCCTCCGGGTGGGGTGTGACGAGTGGCGATTACCGTTCGTGCCCTCATCGTCACTGTATGCCCCTGCGCTGCGGAAGAGGCCAGGCGTTGCCTGGCGGCTCAGGCAACGGGGAGGGGTGACGTGGGGGACATGGTTGACGGGGGCCGGGCCGTCCTGGGCCGGACGCTGAGGTTTCTGCGGGAGCAAGCGGGCAAGTCGCTCGGGCAGTTGGCCGAGGACACGGGCTACGACAAGAGCTACTTGAGCCGCCTGGAGAAGGGGGAGCGGCTCTCCAAGCGGGCGGTCATGGAGGACTTGGACAGCTACTACGGTTCCGGTGACCTGCTGGTTCGTGAGTGGCGGGAGGCGAGCAGGGAGGTCATCAAGGACAAGTACAAAGGCTTCATGGACCTTGAGGCGACGGCCCAGGTCATGTGGATGTTCCAGCTGCGCGTGCCGGGTCTCCTGCAGACCGAGGACTACGCCCGAGCGGTGTTGTCAGGGTTGTCCGGCGCCCAGACAACGGCAGGCAACAGCGAAGAAGTCGAGGAGCAGGTGGTCGCGCGGATGGGGCGACAGGAGTTGCTCTACCGCGAGTCGGCGCCGAGCGTGCGCGTGATCCTGGATGAAGGGGCGGTGCGGCGGCCCGTTCCCGACGCGAAGGTGTGGACCGACCAGTTGTCGCACCTGGTGGATGCGGCGGAGCTGCCGAATGTCGCAATCCAGGTGCTGCCCTACATGGCCGGTGTGCACGACCTTATGAACAGTGACCTCATCCTGCTGTGGCAGCGTGTCGGTGATCCCGCCGCCTACGTGGAGGGCAACGGTTTCGGCGAGCTGATCCAGGATCCGGACAAGGTGCTTGCCTATCGCCTGTCCCACGATCTCGTCAGGGATGCGGCGCTGAGCCCGGCGGGGTCGACAGCGTTTCTCAAGCGCCTCTTGGAGGAGTGCAGACCATGAACCGAAGCCCGGACCTCACCACCGTCCTGTGGCGCAAGTCGTCCTACAGCGACGGCGGAGCCTCGAACTGCCTGGAGATCGCCGAAGGCCACCCCGGCACAGCTCCCGTCCGCGACAGCAAGCGGCCCGACGGTCCGATACTCGTGTTCGGCGCGAGCCCCTGGGCGTCCTTCCTCGCCTCCGTCAAGAAGTAGGGGGATCCTCCGGCGGTGGCACCGCCGCCCCCGGCAGCCGTACCGTCGCCACCGTGCCGCCCCCGTCCGCCCGGGACAGCGACACCTCGCCCCCCGCCTGCTGGACCGTACGCGCCACGATCGACAGGCCCAGGCCCGAGCCCGGCAGGGCCCGAGCGCTCGGGGAGCGCCAGAAGCGGTCGAAGACGTAGGGGAGTTCTTCGGCGGGGATGCCCGGGCCGTGGTCGCGGACCGTGAGGACACCCTCGATCAGGCGGACCTCGATCGTGCCGCCCTGCGGGCTGAACTTCACCGCGTTGTCGAGAATGTTGACCACCGCCCGTTCCAGGGCGGAGGGTTCCGCCCGGACGAACCAGGGCTGGACGTCCGCCGTGATCGTGAGCTCCGGGCCCCGCAGCCGAGCCCGCCGCAGCGCCGACTCGACCGTGTCCTGCCAGGCGACGATCTGTGTCCGGCCCGCGTGCTGGCCGGTGTCGGGGCGGGACAGTTCCTGGAGGTCGCCGATGAGCGCGGCCAGCTCCGTCATCTGCGCCTTCACCGACGCGAGCAGCGCCTTGCGGTCCGCTTCGGGGATGGGGCGGCCCGTCTCCTCGCTGCGGGTGAGGAGTTCGATGTTGGTACGCAGGGACGTGAGCGGTGTACGGAGTTCGTGCCCGGCGTCCGCGATCAGCTGCTGTTGCAGGTCCCTGGAGCTGGCCAGGGCCGAGGTCATCGAGTTGAAGGACCGGGAGAGCCGGGCCACCTCGTCTTCGGTGTCGTCGTCCACCGGGATACGGACGCCGAGGTCTTCCGTACGAGCCACGTGTTCGACGGCCTCGGTGAGTTTGTCCACCGGGCGCAGGCCCGCCCTCGCCACGGTGAGTCCGGCCGCCCCGGCGCCCACCACCCCGACACCCGAGACCAGCAGCAGGATCAGCGCCAGTTCGTTGAGGGTGGACTCCGTTCCCTTGAGGGGCACGGCGATGACCAGCGCGTAGTCGGCGGCCACGCCCTGCTGGAACGGGCCGTTCTTCACGACGACCGCCGTGGTCAGCACCCGCACCGAGTTGCCGTCGCTGTCCGTGCCGTTGCGCAGCCGGACGACGGTCGGGTCGGGGTCCTTCGCCACGTCCTTGTCGCCGCTCGTGACCTTCACCTGGGGCATGAGGCTGCTGAACAGGCAGACCTTGCCGTCGACCCGGACCACCTGCGCGTAGGTCTGCGGCCGCGGGGCCCCGCCGAGCGTGTTCGACGGCTTCTGGGGGCACGACTTCGTCAGCGCCTCGAAGTCGTCCGCCTGCAGCGTCCGGAACGACGACTTCAAGTCGTCGTCGACCTGGTCGTACAACTTCCCCTGGACGATGAACCAGCACGTCACCGACACCGCCGCCACCGCGAACGCCACCGCCGCCGCCACCAGCAGCGCCAGTCGGGAGCGGATCGGCAGGGAGCGGAAACGCCGTACGACCCGATGCGTTCGGGAACTCACTCCGCGCCGCCCTGCCGCAGGACGTACCCGACGCCTCGGACCGTGTGCACGAGGCGCGGTTCGCCGCCCGCCTCGGTCTTGCGCCGCAGGTACATCACGTACACGTCGAGTGAGTTCGACGACGGTTCGAAGTCGAAGCCCCAGACGGCCTTGAGGATCTGCTCCCGGGTGAGGACCTGGCGCGGGTGTGCCATGAACATCTCCAGGAGCGTGAACTCCGTCCGGGTCAGCTCCACTTGCCGGCCGCCCCGCGTGACCTCGCGCGTGGACAGGTCCATGCGCAGGTCGGCGAAGGTGAGCGCGTCCTCGTCGGCCGGGTCGCCCGCGCCCACGGCCGCCGCGTAGGAGCTGCGGCGGAGGAGGGCGCGGATACGGGCGAAGAGTTCGTCGAGTTCGAAGGGCTTGACCAGGTAGTCGTCGGCGCCCGCGTCGAGGCCGGTGACGCGGTCGCCGACCGTGTCACGGGCCGTGAGCATCAGGATCGGCGTGGTGTCGCCGGTGGCGCGGATGCGGCGTGCTGCCGTCAGGCCGTCCATGCGCGGCATCTGGATGTCGAGGACGACCAGGTCGGGCCGGTAGGCCGCCGCCTTGTCCAGGGCGTCCGCGCCGTCGACGGCGACCTCGGTCCCGTACCCCTCGAACGCGAGGCTGCGCTGGAGTGCTTCGCGTACGGCCGGCTCGTCGTCGACGATCAGGATGCGCTGCGGGTCACGGTCGCCGTCTGCGGGGCTCATGGGTCGGGGTCCTCGGGTGTGAAGGGGGACGGGGCGCTGCTGCTCTGAGGGTCTCAGCGTCGCACGCCGGCGGGCGGGGGCGGGGGGAGTGCCGGCCTGTGCTGGGCGGTGGTGGTGGCCGCGAGGAGCGGCTCCCGCGGTGGTGGGCGGTGGTGGTGGCCGCGAGGAGCGGCTCCCGCGGTGGTGGGCGGTGGCGGGGGAGCGCCTGCCCGGCGAGGGGTGTGTCAGCCTCGTCCCGCTCGGCTTCGCGCCCTCGCGGGCCGGCTCGTCCTCCGCGTTGCCGTGGCCGCCGCCACCTCCGCCGCCCGGCCCGTCGGCGCGTGCAGGGCGCACGCCACCGCCAGGGCCGGCCCGATCGCCGCCGGGTCCCCGCCGCCCGGCTCCGTGTGCACCACCTGCTGGATCATCGCCGTACTCCTCGCTGTCGGGTGCTAGGGATCAGTCGGTCGACCCCGCCCGCAGCTTCGCGAGGTCCGCCTTGACGGTGTTGATCGGGATGGCGAAGCCAAGGCCGACGCTGCCCGCGTCGGAGGACGAGGAGGCCTGGCTGGTCGGCGAGTACATCGCGGAGTTGATCCCGATGATGTTGCCGTTCATGTCGATCAGCGCGCCGCCGGAATTGCCCGGGTTGAGGGACGCGTCGGTCTGGAGCGCCTTGTACGTGGTCGTGTCGGACCCGGTGTCGCCGTTGAACTGGCGTCCGCCGAACTCGAACGGCCACTGGTCGCCCTGCCCCTGATCCTGCCCCCATTGCTGCCGGCCCTGGTCCTGGCCCTCCTCGGTCGGGACGGTGACGTCACGGTCGAGGGCCGAGATGATGCCGCTGGTGACGGTGCCGGACAGTCCCTCGGGGGAGCCGATCGCCACGACCTGGTCGCCGACCTGGAGCCCGGCGGAGTCGCCGAGGGTGGCCGCCTTCAGGCCGGAGGCGTTCTCCAGCTTGATCAGCGCCAGGTCCTTCTTGCTGTCGGTGCCGACGACCTTCGCGGTGTACGACTTGCCGTCGCTGGTCGTCGCCTTGATCTGGGAGGCCCCGGCGACGACGTGGTTGTTGGTGACGATCTCGCCGCCGCTCGTGATGATCACGCCGGAGCCGGTGGAGGACCCGGCGTTGGAGTCGGCGCTGATCTCGACGATGCTCGGGCTGACCGCCTTCGCGACCCCGGCGACTGTGCCCTTCTGGCTGGACGGGACCACGTTGGTGCTGGTGGAGCTGGAGGCGACGGTGTCGTTGCCGGTCAGTTCCTGGATGCCGTAGGCGGTGCCGCCGCCTATCGCCGCCGCGACGATCGCCACGGCGGCGATCAGGGCCAGGGGGCCGCGGTTGCGCTTCTTCGGATGCGGAGCATGTGCCGGGGCGTACGCCGGCGGGGGCGGCCACTCGGGGTTCACCGGGGCCTGCTGCTGACCCTCGTAAGGGTTCTCGTACTCGCCACTGCGGTGGAAGCTCTCGGTCATGGAACAGAGCTTGTCGCCCGACCATGAGAGCTTCCTGAGTGCTCCCTGAGAAGCCCGACAGAACCTCGTATGCCCGATATAAAGAGGCTTCCCGCCCAGCCGCCGGAGGCTACGCGCAGCCGCAGGACTGCCGGGTGACCAGCCGCGACGGGAACACCTTCAGCCGCTCCCGCCGGCTCCCCGCGACCCGCAGCCCGTCGTCGAGGACGAGGTCCACCGCCGCCCGGGCCATCGCCGGACGGTCGGAGGCGACCGTCGTCAGGGGCGGGTCCGCCAGCGCCGCCTCCTTGATGTCGTCGAAGCCGGCCACCGCCAGCTCGCCGGGGACGTCGATGCGCAGCTCGCGCGCCGCGCGCAGCAGGCCGATCGCCTGGTCGTCGGTGGAGCAGAAGATCGCCGGCGGGCGCTCGGGGCCGGAGAGGATCTTCAGGGCGGCCTGGTAGGCGTCGTAGCGGTTGTAGAGGGCCTCGAAGAGGCGGCCCTCCGTGGAGATCCCGGCGTCGTCCATCGCGCGGCGCCAGCCCTCGACGTGGTCGGAGACCGGGTCGCCGACCGCGGGTGTTTCGGCTATGCCGCCCATACAGGCGACGTACTCGTAGCCGTGCTCCAGCAGATGGCGGACGGCGAGCTCGGCGCCGCCCAGGTCGTCCGTGGTGACGGCGACGTCGTCGATGGCCTCGGGACGCTCGTGCAGCAGCACGACGCGGGCGTCCCAGGCCTCGATCTCGGCGGCGGCCAGGTCGTTGAGCGCGTGGCTGACGAGGATCAGGCCGGAGACCCGCATCCCGAGGAAGGCGCGCAGGTAGTGGACCTCGCGCTCGGCCACGTAGTCCGTGTTGCCGACGAGGACCATCTTTCCGCGCTCGGAGGCGGCCTGCTCGACCGCGTGCGCCATCTCCCCGAAGAAGGGCTGGCGGGCGTCCGGGATGATCAGGCCTATGAGGTCCGTGCGCCGGGAGGCCATCGCCTGAGCGACCCGGTCGGGCCGGTACCCCAGTTCCTTGATCGCGGCGAGGACACGCTCGCGCGTGGCCGGGGCGACCGGCCGGGGTCCGTTGTTGATGACATAGCTGACCACGGCAGTGGAAGTCCCTGCCAGCCGCGCCACATCATCCCGAGTCACCTTGGCCACGCGCGGAGTCTACGCGGATATACCGGCTCCGGGCAGGGCGTAAAGGAGGTTCTGTACGATATCCCGACCGCCGTCCGGGGCGCCCTGTGAGGGAAGCGATGCCCAGGTCGGCGCCGGGATACGCCTCTCACGCCTTGGCGCGGGCCTCAGCGGCGTCCAGGGCGGCCGACTCGTCCGCCTTGTCCGTCTTTGCCTTGGCCGCCTTGGCCTTCGCGTCCTCGGCGGCGCGCTCCATCTTCTCCGGCTTCTCCGGCGTAACGAATCGATAACCGACGTTCCGGACGGTGCCGATCAGCGACTCGTGCTCCGGGCCGAGCTTGGCGCGCAGCCGCCGTACGTGCACGTCGACCGTGCGCGTACCGCCGAAGTAGTCGTAGCCCCAGACCTCCTGGAGCAGCTGGGCGCGGGTGAAGACCCGGCCGGGGTGCTGCGCGAGGTACTTCAGGAGCTCGAACTCCTTGAAGGTGAGGTCCAGGACGCGGCCCTTGAGCTTGGCCGAGTACGTCGCCTCGTCGACCGAGAGGTCGCCGTTGCGGATCTCCATGGGGGAGTCGTCGCTGACGATCTGCTGCCGCCCCATGGCCAGCCGCAGCCGCGCCTCGACCTCCGCGGGGCCGGCGGTGTCGAGCAGGACGTCGTCGATGCCCCAGTCGGCGGTGACGGCGGCGAGGCCGCCCTCGGTGACGACGAGGACGAGCGGGCAGCCCGGTCCGGTGGAGCGCAGCAGCTGACAGAGGCTGCGGACCTGGGGCAGGTCACGCCGGCCGTCGACGAGGATGACGTCGGCGCCGGGGGTGTCGACGAGGGCGGGGCCCTCCGCGGGAGCCACACGCACGTTGTGCAGGAGCAGTCCGAGGGCGGGGAGCACCTCCGTCGACGGCTGGAGGGCATTGGTCAGGAGCAGCAGAGAACTCATATGTCTGGTTCCTCCTCGGTCCCTGCGAGGACGTTTGTTGGCACAGCACCGCTCTGCGATCCCGAAGGCCCCGTACACCTGCGGTTTCCCGCGTCGTATACAACGCTTCCGAAAGCACAAAAGGACCCGGGGGCTACGTTGCCCGAGTCCTCTGCCCAGCAGAATAGCCCACATGAGCTCTGGTCCGGCAGGTCATGTGGCGCGTTCCACCGATCGTCCGCATTCCGAGACGAGCGGGGGAAAGCCTGTGCGGATGTCGTCGCGGGTGTTTCTGCGGACGTCCGACGGTGTCGCGATCGACGCCGTGTACGAGCCGGGAGCGGCTGTGCACGACACCTCGGGGACGCCTTCCGCTCATCCCGTGTTCGTCGTCGCCCACGGGTTCACCGGCGCGGTGGACCGCCCGCACGTGCGGCGGATCGCTGAGGCGTTCGCCCGGTACGGGGGCGTGGTCACCTTCTCCTTCCGCGGGCACGGGATGTCCGGCGGGCACTCCACGGTCGGCGACCGGGAGGTGCTCGACCTGGCGGCGGCGGTGGCCTGGGCGCGGAGTCGCGGGCACGCGCGGGTGGTGACCGTGGGCTTCTCCATGGGCGGCTCCGTGGTGCTCCGGCACGCGGCGCTGCACCCGCGGCAGACGGACGCAGTGGTGTCGGTCAGCTCACCGGCCCGCTGGTACTACCGGGGCACCGCGCCCATGCGGCGGCTGCACTGGCTGGTGACCCGGCCCGAGGGGCGGGTCGTGGGCCGGTACGGCTTCCGTACCCGCATCCACCACCGGGACTGGAACCCGGTGCCCCTCTCCCCGGTGGAGGCGGTGCCGAGGATCGCCCCGACCCCGCTGCTGATCGTGCACGGCGACGCCGACGGCTACTTCCCTGTCGACCATCCGCGGATGCTGGCCGCGGCCGCCGGTGACCAGGGCGAACTGTGGCTGGAGCCGGGCATGGGGCACGCCGAGCACGCGGCGGGCGACGAGCTGCTGGCCCGGATCGGGGAGTGGGGTGTCGGCCGGGCGGGCTAGCCTGACGGGGTTCACCGTCGAATTCATTGAGGAAGCAGATGCCAAAGGTCACGGTGCGCTACTGGGCCGCCGCCAAGGCCGCGGCCGGGGTGGCCGAGGAGCCGTACGAGGCGGTCACGCTCGCCGAGGCGCTCGCCGGGGTGCGCGAGCGGCACCCAGGCGAACTCGAGCGCGTCCTGCGCCGGTGCTCGTTCCTCGTGGACGGTGACCCCGTGGGCACCCGCGGGCATGAGACGGTACGGCTGGCCGACGGCGGCACGGTCGAGGTGCTCCCGCCGTTCGCAGGAGGGTGACGATGACCGACCAGCCGAACCAGCCCCACCAGCCGTACGACGGCTACGACCCCTACGGGCAGCAGCCGCAGGCCTGGCCCGGGCAGGGCTACCAGGGGTACGAGGACCCGCACGCCGCTCAGCAGTACACGCAGCAGTGGCAGGGGCAGACCTGGGAGACGCAGAACCACCAGCCGGTGTCCGGGCAGGCGCCGGACCCGGAGACGGCGATCCTGACACCCCAGTCGCCCCAGCCGGCCCGGAGCCCCGGGACGCCGCAGGGGCCCGCGGCCCCGGCCGCAGGTGACGCCGCCGACCCCTCCGCTTCCGGTTACGGCCCCGCCACCGTCGGCGGGAACACGCGCGTCACGGCCGCCCAGCGGGCCCGGGCGGAGGGGCGCTCCCCGATCATCGAGCCCGGGATGCAGCCGGCCGCGCTGACGGCGCTGCTCGGGCTGCTCCTGGCCGGTGCGGCGGCGCTCGGGACGTACGCGCTGCTCGTGCCGCTCGTCGTCCTTCAGGCGGTCACGGCGGCGGGCTGGTTCCGGCTGAACGGGATGTGGCCCGCCCGGCAGGGCATCGCGCTGGGCTTCGCGGGCGCGCTGGCCGCCGACGCCGCGCTGCTGGTCTCGGACCGCTCGCCGTCGGCGATCCTCGGCACGATCGGGGTGTGGGTGCTGCTCGCCCTGGTCCTGCAACTGCGGTCGCACGCCGACCCGGACGAGCGGATGTACGGCCTGATGGCGACGGTCGCGGCCTCGGCGCTGGCGATCGTGGCCGGCGGGTACCTCGCGGCCGCCGCCGACGCGGTGACGGTGGGTGCCGTGGCCGTGGCGGTGGCCGTCCTGGCCCGCGCCATCGTGCCGCCGCCGCGCACGGCGGCGTCCGTGGTGGTGGCGTTGCTCGCGGCGTCCGGGGCGGGCAGCGCTGTCGGCACGCTGACGGACCTGGGCACGCAGGGCGCCTTCCTCGGCGCGGGCGCCGCCGCCTGCGCCCTGATCGGCCACCGGGTCGCGAGCTACGACTACCCGTCCCGGTTCGTCCACTTCACGGCGGGCGTGGCCCTGCCCCTGGCCGCGGCGGCCCCGGCGGTGTACGTCCTGGGCAGGGCGCTGGCGTAGCTCCGGGCCGGGGGCTGTCACAGATGATCAACAATTTGCCGGCCCCCCTTCCGCCCGGCGTTACCCTCACGCAAGGGACGGCCACCGGGTCGTCGAAACACCGGACCGGTGGGGGACACAACGCATGCGCGCACTGCGAATACTGCTGATCTTCGTCGTGATCCTGGGCGGCCTCTTCGTGATCGCCGACCGCGTCGCGGTCAACTTCGCCGAGGACGAGGCCGCCGACCGGCTGAAGACCACGGAGAACCTGTCGACGACCCCGGACGTGTCGATCAAGGGCTTCCCGTTCCTGACCCAGGTCGTTGGCGGCTCCCTGGACGACATCGAGGTCGGCATCAAGGACTACGAGGCCGCCGCGGGCGACGGCGGCCGGAAGATCCGCATCGACGACCTCCAGGCCGACATGAAGGGCGTCGAGTTCTCCGGCGACTACAGCTCCGCCACCGCCACCAGCGCGACCGGCACCGCGACCATCGCCTACGACGAGCTGCTGAAGACGGCGAAGTCCGAGCCCACACAGGTCGCCCCGGGCGTCACCGCCAACGTCGTCGGCCTCTCCGACGGCGGCAACGGCAAGATCAAGGTCACCGTCGAGGCCACGGTCCTCGGCACCAAGCTCCCGGAGCCGGTCTCCGTGCTCAGCTCGGTGAAGGTGGACGACGGCACCGTCCGCGTGCACGCCGACGGCCTGCCCAGCTTCGGCGGAGTCGACATCGCCGAGAACCGCGTGCGGGCGATCACCGACTTCCAGCAGAAGATCGACGGTCTGCCCGGCGGCATCAAGGTGGACACCGTCCAGGCCGCCCCGGACGGCGTCGAGATCACCGTGAAGGGTTCCGACGTCCGGCTGGCCGGGTAGAGAAGGGCGCAGGGCGGCGGACCAGGGGTGTCCGGTGGGCGAGACGGTGGCGTCCGCAGCTCAGAGGTGACGGCCGATACACCGGGTCACGGCCCCTGCCCCGAGGCCTCGCACAGCTCATGGGTCCCACATCGCGGATCATCTCGTCTCAGCATGCGACACACCGGTGACACGCCCGCCCGACCGTCCCTACGATCGACGGTATGAAGCGACAGGCGGACCTCACGAAGCGGCGGGCAGTAGACCTGTGCCGCGTCGCCGCCATGCTCTGTCGCACCTTCTGAGCGATCGCACCGGCATTCTCGCCGGCGCGCGCATCCCCGCAGCCCCGCATCACGGGCACCCGTGCGCCGCCCTGCCTCAAGGGCGCGCCCTGCAGACCTCGCACGCCCCGCCGTAACTGCCCCGGAGGAGAAGAAGCATGAGCCGCAACGACGTCCTGGTTGACGCCGACTGGCTCCAGGAGCACCTGGACGACCCGACCATCGCCATCGTCGAGGTGGACGAGGACACGTCCGCCTACGAGAAGAACCACATCCGCAACGCCATCCGGATCGACTGGACGCAGGACCTTCAGGACCCGGTCCGCCGTGACTTCGTCGACCAGGAGGGCTTCGAGAAGCTCCTGTCCGACAAGGGCATCGGCAACGACCACACCGTGGTCCTCTACGGCGGCAACAACAACTGGTTCGCCTCGTACGCCTACTGGTACTTCAAGCTGTACGGCCACGACAGCGTCAAGCTCCTCGACGGCGGCCGCAAGAAGTGGGAGCTCGACGCCCGCGAGCTGGTCGCCGGCGACGAGGTGCCGGAGCGTCCGAAGACGGACTACAAGGCCAAGGCCCAGGACACGTCCATCCGTGCCTTCCGCGACGACGTCGTGGCCGCCATCGGTTCGCAGAACCTCGTCGACGTGCGTTCGCCCGACGAGTTCTCCGGCAAGCTGCTCGCCCCGGCCCACCTGCCGCAGGAGCAGTCGCAGCGCCCGGGCCACGTCCCGTCCGCCCGCAACATCCCGTGGTCCAAGAACGCCAACGACGACGGCACCTTCAAGTCGGACGAGGAGCTCAAGGAGCTCTACGCCGAGGAGAGCGTCGACCTGGCCAAGGACACCATCGCCTACTGCCGCATCGGTGAGCGCTCCGCGCTGACCTGGTTCGTGCTGCACGAGCTCCTGGGTGTGGAGAACGTCAAGAACTACGACGGCTCCTGGACCGAGTACGGCTCCCTCGTGGGCGTGCCGATCGAGCTCGGCGCCAACAAGTAAGCAACCCCGACCGACCTTTCCAGACTTCAGGAGTACGACATGTGCGGTGCGAAGGCCGGCGGCCCCGACGCCTCGACGATCAAGCCCGGTGAGACCACCATCCAGGGTCAGGTGACCAAGGACGGCGAGCCCGTGGTGGGCTACGTCCGTCTGCTGGACTCGACCGGCGAGTTCACGGCCGAGGTGCCGACCTCGGCGACCGGACAGTTCCGCTTCTACGCGGCCGAGGGCACCTGGACCGTCCGTGCCCTCGTGCCCGGCGCCACCGCCGACCGCACGGTCGTCGCCCAGCAGGGCGGCCTGGCGGAGGTCGCGATCGCCGTCTGACGACGACCGGTCCTCGAAGGGCCGCACCCCGCGGGTTGGACGCCTGGGGTGCGGCCCTTCGGCCTGCCCGGACCTACGCTGGAGACATGTACGCACGGCGGCGTCACACGTACTTCGCGATGATGGGCCTCTGCATCGGCCTCTTCGTGCTGGCCTGGAGTGTCGTGCGGCTGTGGTCCGTTCCCGTCGCCGTCGGGATGTGTGTGGTCGCCATGGTCATCCCGCCCGTGGCGGCCATGGTCGCGAACCGGCGGGGGCCGGAGGACCGGTGGTGGGACGACCCCTCCGGGGACCCCAAGTCCGACGAGTGGTGGGACGAGCTGGACGGCAGGAAGCGCCGGTACTGAACCGGCCGGGACGGGGGGAGGGCCATGCGCTTGGCGGCGGCGACTCTGGACGCACCGGACGCCCGTGAACTGGCGGACTTCTATCTGCGGCTGCTGACCGGCTGGGCCGTACGGCCGGGCGAGGACGGCCCGGACTGGGTGCACATCCTGCCGCCCGACGGTGGCACGGGGCTGTCCTTCCAGACGGAACCCGCCTACCGCCCGCCGGTGTGGCCGAGCCGCCCGGACCGGCAGCAGATGATGATGCACCTCGACATCCAGGTCGACGACCTGGAACGGGAGACCGCGCGGGCCGTCGCCGAGGGCGCGCGGCTGGCGGAGTTCCAGCCGCAGGACGAGGTCCGGGTGCTGCTGGACCCGGCGGGCCACCCGTTCTGCCTCTACACGCAGACGCCTCAGTAGACGAGCGCCTGCGTCCCGTCCGCCATCGCCTCCTGCACGAAGACCTGCGCGCCCGCGATCCGGACGCCCTTGATGACGTCCTGCTCCGTGATGTCGCGGCGGGCCGCGCACTGCGTGCACAGGGTGACGCGGCCGCCCGCGAGGAGGGAGTCCAGCAGGTCGGGCAGGGGAGCCGCGTGCGGCAGCTCGAACTCGGCGGCCCGGCCGGGCAGGGCGAACCAGGCGGATTCGCCGGTCAGCCACAGGGAGACGTCGACGCCGCTCGCGACGGCCACCGCCGCCACCGTGAACGCCTGAGAGCACCGCTCGGGGGCGTCGGCCCCCGCCGTCACCTTGATCACCAGCTTCTTCGCCATAGCCGGAATCGTAGTGCCGAAGGGGCCCGCGTAAGCTGGGCTCGGCCCTGTGCACCCATTCGCACCCCCGCTCAAGGAGCACCCCGTGGAGATCTTCTTCGAAATCCTGTTGGTCCTGGTCGCCGTCGGCGTCCTCGCCTTCGCCGGACTGACCGTGAAGAAGCTGTACCAGGGCCAGCGCTGACCCACGTCTAGGAAGTTCCCATGATCGAGATCCCGTCCGACCTCCACAAGGACCTCGTCCCGCTCGCCTTCCTGCTCGGCAACTGGGCGGGCGCCGGCGTGCACGACTTCCCCGGCTCCGAGAAGTGCAACTTCGGGCAGGAGGTCTCCTTCACCCACGACGGCCGGGACTTCCTGGAGTACCGGTCCCACAGCTGGGTGCTCGACCAGGACGGCAACAAGGTCCGTCCCCTGGAGTCCGAGCACGGCTTCTGGCGGATCGACGCCGCCCGCAAGGTCGAGGTGACGATGACCCGCGACGACGGCGTCATCGAGATCTGGTACGGCGAGCTGGCCGACAAGAAGCCGCAGATCGACCTCGTGACGGACGCGGTGGCCCGCACGGCCGCCTCCCAGCCCTACACCGGCGGCAAGCGCCTGTACGGCTACGTCAAGAGCGATCTGATGTGGGTCGGCGAGAAGCAGACCCCCGAGGTCGAGCTGCGCCCCTACATGTCCGCCCACCTCAAGAAGGTCGTCACCCCGGAAGAGGTCGAGCGCTGGGCCAAGGCCCTGCCCGACGACATGCCGGACGACGGCATCGCTTTCTTCAAGTAGTCCTAGACTCAGGGGTGTGGTGAGCACCGACTGGAAGAGCGATCTGCGGCAGCGCGGTTACCGGCTGACCCCGCAGCGGCAACTCGTGCTCGAAGCCGTGGACACACTTGAGCACGCGACCCCCGACGACATCCTCGTGGAAGTGAGGAAGACGGCGTCGGGGGTCAACATTTCCACGGTCTACCGGACCCTGGAGCTCCTGGAGGAGCTCGGGCTGGTCAGCCACGCCCATCTGGGGCACGGGGCGCCGACGTACCACCTCGCGGACCGGCACCACCACATCCACCTGGTCTGCCGTGACTGCCAGAACGTGATCGAGGCGGACGTCTCCGTGGCCGCCGAGTTCACGGCCAAGCTGCGGGAGACCTTCGGCTTCGACACCGACCTCAAGCACTTCGCGATCTTCGGCCGGTGCGAGGACTGCACGCTCAAGGCTTCAACTACCGAGTCGTAGGCTTACGGGTATGAAGAGCCCCCTGCTGACCCTGCCCGGCGCCGTCCCCGCCGAGGGCGTGGACGAAGGCGTCGCCGCCCACTACGGCGACCTGTTCCGTGAGCAGCGCGCCCTCGCCGACGGCACCGGATTCGTGGACCTCTCGCACCGGGGGGGGGGGGGGGGCCCCCGCGGCGCCCCCCCCGGCGCGGGGGGCCGCCGGCT